>NZ_JBHWLC010000042.1:0-74795 GCF_042730635.1 Streptomyces sp. NPDC059917 | reverse complement strand
GGCGCGGCCCGGCCGGTCGGCGCCGCCCGCTCCCCGGTCGAAGGCCCGGCCGACGTGGGCGCCGCCGCCGCGCGGGGCCCGGGGGGCGGGCAGGCGCGCGCCGGGGCCTTCGGTCGCGACGGGGGGCGGGGTGGGCGTGGTCATATCCGGCCTTCCAGGATGCGCTCCAGCGCGTCCAGGGCGCGGCTCGCGTTCGACTTCACCGCGCCCCGGCTGATCCCGAGGGTGGCGGCTATCTCCGCCTCGCTCAGGTCGGCCCAGTAGCGCAGGACGAGCACCTCGCGACGGCGCGGGGTCAGGCGGCCGAGGGCGGCCAGTACTTCGCGGTGTTCCTCGTCGAGGACCACGTGCTCCTCCGCGGAGGGTACGTCGGCCTCGGCGGGCGGGGTCCAGGAACGGACCGTGCGCCTGCGGCGCAGCACGGAGCGGGCGGTGTTGACCACCGCCGTCCGGAGGTAGCCGAGCGCGTTGTCGATCTCGGTGATGTGCTCGCCGTGACGCCGGTACAGGGCCGTGAAGGCGTCCTGGACCACGTCCTCGGCGGTGGCCGGGTCGTCGACGAGGAGCACCGCCAGCCGCACCATCCGCAGCCGGTGCGCGTGGTACAGCTCCGTGACCGTGGGCGGGCGCTCGAAGGCGTCGCCGTCCGCGCCGGCGTGCGCCCCCGTGTACGCCCCCGGGGAGGCGGCGGCGACCCGGGGGGCACCCGGCCCGTCGCGCAGCAGGAGCCGTTCGCGCGTCAGCGGCCCGCGCCACACGCGCAGGGCGCGCAGGGTGCGCAGAACGCGGGCGCCCCGCCCCGCCCGGCCGGAGCCGGGCAGGACGAGGCGTACGTGTGGTGCGGGCCGCAGCGCGGCGGGGTACGACATGAGCAGGGTGTCCCTCGGGTGGAGCACGTCAGCCGTTCGCGCGGCGGCGTACGGCGTACAGGGTGCCGGCACCTGCGACGACCAGCACCGCCGCGCCCGCACCGATCGCCATGGTGGCGGGGTTGCCGCCAGTATGCGCGAGCTCCGGACCCGCGGGCGAGGAGGGTTCGGCGGACGGCTTCGGGCTGGAGGCGGGGGCCGAGGCCGAGGGGCTGGAACCGGGAGCCACCACCGAGGGGGCGCCGCTGGGCACCGCGGTCGGGCGGGGCGGGTTCGAGGTGGAGCTGCTGGGCCGGGGGGACGGGGTGCCCGAGGAGCTCGGGACCGCGCTGGGCGAGGCGCTGGGCACGGCACTGGGCACGGCACTGGCCGAGGGGGCCGGGGCGGCGGCGTGGGCCGGGGCGGCCAGGGCGACGAGCGCCCCCGCGGCGGCCACGGCGAGGGCCGCGCGGCGGACGGCCGGGGCGACGGGACGGGCGGCGGAGCCGGAAGCGCGCTTGACGTTCTTCAAGGTGGTTCTCCACGGTCGGGTGAGGGACGCCGGACTGCGCCCTTCACCCCCGCACGACGCGCGACCCCGCCGGAGGTTGCCGCGGTTCCCGAAAAACTTTTCGCCCCGATCACCGGCGGCGTTCAGGAGGGCGGCGCGCACCGCCGGTTCATCGGACGCGGTGGCGGTTCATCGGACGCGGTGGCGGTTCATCGGACGCGGTGGCGCCGGAGGAAGGTGTCGACGAGCAGGTCGGTGAAGGCGCGGTCGACCGGGTCCCCGGTGACCAGGACGCGGTGGTAGATCGGCCCCACGAGCTGGTCGACCTCGGCCACCGTGTCGATGTCCGCCGGGAGTTCGCCGCGCCGGACCGCGTCCTCCAGCGGCAGCCGGTCGCGGCGGCGCTGCTCGTCGAGGTACCGGGCGCGCAGGACGGCGGCGAAGGCGGGGTCGTGCTGCGCGTGGCCGAGCAGCGCGGTGAAGACGGCGCCCGCGTCGGACCGCGTGAGGAACTGGGCCAGTTGGTGCAGGTGGGCGCGCAGATCCGCGGCCAGGTCCCCGTGGTCGGGCGGGGTGAGGGCCTCCGCCGCGTCCAGGAGGAAGGCGTCCAGGAGGATGTCGGTCTTGGTCTTCCACCAGCGGTAGATGGTCTGCTTGGCGACCCCGGCGGCGGCGGCGATGCCCTCGATGGTGACGCCGGAGAAGCCCTTCTCCACCAAGAGGCCGTCGGCGGCCTCCAGTACGGCCTGCCGCGCCTGCTCGCTCCGCCCGTGCCGGTTGCCGTGGTGTTGCCGCGCCGACCGGCCCGCGCCGTCGTCGGCGCCGTCGGCAACCGCGTTCCCTCGATCCGTTTCTGCCTTCACGGGCCCAGGGTAGGCCACCGCCTTCTAGACTCAACGCAACGGTGCGTCTAGTCTAGGTTTCATGACACGGACCAGCACACTCCATGACCCCCGCGTGGCCTCCGCGCTCGGCGCGATGTTCTCCCGGGCGGCGCAGGACGAAGCCACCAGCGAACGGATCAGGGCCGCGCGGCCCGACGGTGCCGCCCGGGCGACCCCGCAGGAGATGGCGGACGCCAACGCGGAGGTGTACATGCCGATCTCGGCCGAGGGCGGGAAGCTCCTCTACAACCTGGTCCGGGCCGCCCGCCCGGCGACGGTCGTGGAGTTCGGCACGTCCTTCGGGATCTCCACGCTCCACCTGGCCGCGGCGGTGCGCGACAACGGCACGGGCCGGGTGATCAGTTCGGAGCTGAGCGCGGAGAAGGTCGCCGCCGCGCGCCGCACCTTCGCCGAGACCGGTCTGGACGACCTGATCACCGTCCTCGAGGGCGACGCCCGCGACACCCTCGCCGCCGTGGACGCCTCGGTGGACTTCCTGCTGCTCGACGGCTGGAAGGACCTGTGCCTGCCCGTACTGCGCCTGCTCGAACCGCGCCTCGCGCCGGGCACCCTCGTCGTGACCGACGACGTGGACCTGCCGTCCCTGGCCCCGTGCCTCGACTACCTGCGCGACCCGCGCAACGGGTACCAGAGCGTCACCTTCCCGGTCGAGGACGGGATGGAGATCAGCTGCCGGCTCTAGGGGGTGTCTGACGGATGTCCGGACAGGCCGGTGGCCGGGGGGACGGCGGTGGTGGCGCGGCGCAGGGCGGTGCCCAGGAGCGCGATGCCCTCCTCGATCTCGCTCGCGGGCCCGGCCGCGTAGCCCAGGACCAGTCCGGGCGGGCCCGGGCGCACCCGGTGCCAGGACAGCGGGTGCGCCTTGACCCCCAGGTCCAGCGACGCACCGGCGAGTTCGGTGTCCCGCAGCCGGAGCCCGTCGAAGGTGACCGTCAGGTGCAGTCCGGCGGCCGCCCCGTGCACCCGCGCCCCGGGCAGGTGCGCCCCGACGGCCCGCAACATCGCGTCCCGGCGGGCGCGGTGGCGACGGCGGACGAAGCGCAGGTGGCGTTCCAGTTCCCCCGACGCCATGAGGTGGGCCAGCACGAGTTGCGGCAGGACCGCGTTGCCCAGGTCGGCGTTGCGCTTGGCCGTGACCACGGCCTCGTGCAGGCGCGGCGGGACGAGGAGCCAGCCCACCCGCAGCGCCGGAGCGAGGAGCTTGGAGACGCTGCCCGCGTAGCAGACCCGCTCGGCCAGCAGCGAGCGGAGCGCCGGGACCGGGGTGCGGTCGTAGCGGTGCTCGGCGTCGTAGTCGTCCTCGATGACCACCCCGTCCTCCTCGACCGCCCAGCGCAGCAGCGCGCGGCGGCGCTCCCCGTCGAGCACCACGCCGGTCGGGAACTGGTGCGCGGGCGTGAGCAGGACCGCCTTCGCCCCGCAGGCCCGGAGCGCGTCCACGCGCAGGCCGCCCTCGTCCACCGGTACCGGGACCGTGGTGATCCCGCCGTACTCCAGCTGCTGGCGGGCTCCGAGCGAGCCCGGGTCCTCCACCGCGATCCGGTCCAGCCCCCGTGCCCGCAGCACGGCCCCGAGCAGGCCCAGCGCCTGGGCCACGCCCGCCACGACGATCACCTCGCCGGGGTCGGCCCTGATCCCCCGGCTCCGGGCGAGCCAGCGCGCGACCTCCGCCCGCAGGGCCGGTGCCCCCTGCGCGTCCCCGTAGCCGAAGCCGGACGGCGCCAAGCCGCCCAGGACGGCGCGCTCGGCCCGCAGCCAGGCGGTGCGCGGGAACGCCGCGAGGTCGGGGACCCCGGGCGAGAGGTCGATCCGGCAGGCGGCGGCCCGCAGCGCGTCGATCGCCCCGTCCCGCGCGCCCGCGCCGAACAGCGCGCCGGGTGCCGGTCCCGCGCCCGCCGCCGCAGCGGTCCCCGGCGGCGGGGGCGCCGCGACCACCGTGGTGCCGAGGCGGCCCCGGCCCGCCACCTGACCGGCTTCGGCGAGCCGTTGGTAGGCCTCGGTGACCACCCCGCGCGCGACGCGCAGCTCCTCCGCCAGCACCCGGCTCGCCGGGAGTCGGCTGCCCACCGGCAGCCGACCGTCCGCGATCGCTTCGCGGAGCCGGTCGGCGAGCCATTCGGTGCGGCAGCCCGGCGGCGCCTGGCCGATGTCGAGCTGGAGGAAGTCGGAGCCGTGGGGCGCCGGGGCGGGGACCGCTTCTTTGGACCTCTGGGTCACGGCATCTTTGGACCTGCTCATGGGTCCATTCTGCGCACACAGTGGAGCCATGAACACCATGCGATCCCTCGGTCCCGGCGCGCTCGGCATGGCACTGGTCGGCACCAGCGTCAGCGTCTCCCACACGCTCACGGACGCGCCCCTCTTCACCGCCCAGGCCGTCCGGTACGCCGCGGCCTCGCTCCTCCTGCTGGCGCTGGCCCGGGCCGCCGGGGCGCGGCTGGTGTGGCCGCGCGGGCGGGAGTGGCTGTGGCTGGCCGGGCTCGCGGCCAGCGGGCTGGTCCTCTTCAACATCGCGGTCGTCCGGGGGGTCGCGCACGCCGAGCCCGCCGTCATCGCCGTCGCGGTGGCCTGCGTACCGGTGCTGCTCGGGGTGGTCGGTCCGTTGCTGGAGCGGCAGCGGCCGAGCCGTCAGGTCATGCTGGCCGCGCCGGTCGTCGTGGCGGGGGCCGTCCTGGTGGAGGGGACCGGGCGGGCCGATGCGACCGGGGTGGCCTGGGCGACGCTGGCGCTGGCCTGCGAGGCGGGGTTCACGCTGCTGGCGGTGCCGGTGCTGCGGCGGCACGGCGCGTGGGGGGTGTCCGTCCACTGCGTGTGGCTGGGCTCGCTCATGTTCGCCGTCCTCGCGGCGCTCGCCGAGCCCGCGTCCTCCCTCGGGGCCCTGGGATCCCGGCAGTGGTGGGCCGTCGCGTACCTGGCCGTCCTGGTCACGGCCGCGGCCTTCGTGCTCTGGTACTCGACGGTCGCCGCCGTCGGCGCGGGGCGGGCCGGTCTGCTGACCGGGGTGGCCCCGCTCTCGGCCGCGACGGGCGGTGCGTTCACGGGCGGCGGCGTCCCGGGAGCGGCCGTGTGGGCGGGGCTGGCCGTCGTGGTCGGCGGCCTGGTCCTGGGCCTGCGCCCGCGCCGCACGCCCGGACCGGACGCCGCCGCGACCAGCACCGGTACCGCCACCGCCACCGCCACCGCACGGGCGAACGCTGCGGAATCCGCCCCGGAGTCGGCACAATGGGCCGGATCGGGCGGCTGACCCATCCGGGTGCACGGTGAACGCCCGCACGGCGGAGGGCGGCACGGTGGACGAGGGAGCGGTGGACGAGCGCGCGGTGGACGACGGCGGCGCGGTGGACGCGGACGGCTGGAGGGGCGGCGACGCGCCGGACCGCGGCGCCGAGGTCCGCGTCGAGCGCGACGGGCCCGTCTTCACGGTGATCCTCTCCCGCCCCGCGTCCCGCAACGCCGTGGACGGGCCCACCGCCGACCGGCTGGCCGCCGCCTTCCGCGCCTTCGAGGCCGACCCGGACGCCTCGGTCGCGGTGCTGTGGGGCGAGGGCGGCACCTTCTGCGCGGGCGCCGACCTCAAGGCCGTCGGCACCGGGCGCGGCAACCGCGTCGAGGCCGGGGGCGACGGGCCGATGGGGCCCACCCGGATGCGGCTGGGCAAACCGGTGATCGCGGCGATCGCCGGGCACGCGGTCGCGGGCGGGCTGGAGTTGGCCCTCTGGGCCGACCTCCGGGTCGCCGAGGAGGACGCCGTCCTCGGGGTGTTCTGCCGACGCTGGGGCGTACCGCTGATCGACGGCGGTACGGTGCGGCTCCCCCGGCTGATCGGCGAGAGCCGCGCCATGGACCTGATCCTCACGGGGCGCGCGGTCCCGGCCGCCGAGGCGCACGCCATCGGGCTCGTCAACCGCCTGGTCCCCACGGGGCGTTCGCTCGAGGCGGCGCGGGAGCTCGCGCGGCAGATCGCGGGGTTCCCGCAGCTGTGCCTGCGCCACGACCGGCTGTCGGTCCTGGAGCAGCACGGCGCGGACGAACAGGAGGCCCTGGCCGGCGAGTTCCGGCACGGGCTGGTCCCCTTGTCGGCCGGGGAGACGCTCTCCGGAGCCGCCCGCTTCGCCTCGGGCGCGGGCCGCCACGGTTCCTTCGCCGACTGAGCGCGCCGCCCGAACCGTGCACAGGGCATGAAGAACATGTGACAGGGGCCGCCGCGCTGTTCTCCGGCGGCCCCGGCGGGGTGACAGTGAGGTCGTCGGCGCCACCGCGACCAGGAAGGCCACCCCGCCATGCCCACATCCTCCGGAGCACCCGCCGCCGGCGGCCTTCCCGCCGGTGCGTTCCACCTGGCCGTCGCGCTCGAAGGCGCCGGGGCCCATCCGGCCGCCTGGCGCGAACCGGAAGCGCCCGCACGGGAGTTGCTCACCGCGCGGTACTGGGCCGCGCTGGTCGCGGAGGCCGAGCGGGGCCTGCTGGACTTCGTCACCTTCGAGGACGGACCGGGCCCGCACCCCTCCTCCCCCACCGGCCCGGACGGCCGCACCGACCGGGTGCGCGGGCGCCTCGACGCGGTGCTGACGGCCGCCCGGGTGGCGCCGCTGTCCCGACACGTGGGACTGCTGCCGACCGTGGTCGCCACCCACACCGAGCCGTTCCACGTCTCGAAGGCGATCGCGACCCTCGACTACGTCAGCGGTGGCCGGGCGGGGCTGCTGGTCACGGTCTCGGGGCGGCCGGACGAGGCCCGCCACTTCGGTCGCCGCACCTTCCCGCAGGGCCCCGTCGACAGCCCCGACGGCCTGGGGTCGGCGCTGCGCGCCGAGCTGTGGGAGGAGGCGGCCGACCACGTCGAGGTGGTCCGGCGGCTGTGGGACAGCTGGGAGGACGACGCGGAGATCCGCGACGTGGCGAGCGGCCGGTTCGTGGACCGCGACAAGCTGCACTACATCGGCTTCGAGGGACGGCACTTCAGCGTCAAGGGGCCCTCGATCACCCCGCGCCCGCCGCAGGGGCAACCGCCGGTCGGCGCGGCGCTCCCGGTGACCGCGTCGGACGCCCCGACCCGCCTGGCGGCCGGGGGCGCCGACCTCTCCTTCATCGCCCCGCGCGACGCGGAGGAGGCCGGTGCGCTCACCGACGCGGTCCGCGCCGCCCGCTCGGCCGCCGGGTGGGCCGAGGACACCGGGCGGGTCTTCGCCGACCTCGTGGTGTTCCTCGACGAGAGCGCCCCGGCCGCCGCCGCCCGGGTGCGCCGACTCGACGCGTTGGCGCAGCAACCGCAGGCGCCGGGAGCCCACGTCTTCGCCGGGACGCCCGCCCAGCTCGCCGCGCTCCTCCTCCAGTGGCACCGCGAGGGCCCGGTCGGCTTCCGGTTGCGGCCCGGAGTGCTCGCCCACGACCTCCCGGCGATCACCCGCGGCCTGGTCCCCGAACTCCAGCGGCGCGGCGCCTTCCGCACGGGCTACGCGGGCGCCACCCTGCGCGACCTGTTGGGACTGGCCCGCCCGGCCAACCGCTACGCCACCACCTGACCGGAAGGGCGACAGCCACCGTGAGCACACCGAAGAGTCCGACCGCACGGCACGCGGCGCGCGGGCCCAAGGGTCCGGGGGGACCGCGCAAGCAGATCCACCTCGCCGCGCACTTCCCGGGCGTCAACAACACCACCGTCTGGAGCGACCCGGCGGCCGGCAGCCACATCGAGTTCGCCTCGTTCGCGCACTTCGCGCGCACCGCCGAGCGCGCCAAGTTCGACTTCCTCTTCCTCGCCGAGGGCCTGCGCCTGCGCGAACAGGGCGGCCGGATCTACGACGCGGACGTGGTGGGGCGGCCCGACACCTTCACGGTGCTGGCCGCGCTGGCCGCCGTGACCGAGCGGATCGGCCTGACCGGGACCATCAACTCCACCTTCAACGAGCCCTACGAGGTGGCCCGCCAGTTCGCCTCCCTCGACCACCTCTCGGACGGCCGCGCCGCCTGGAACGTGGTCACCTCCTGGGACGCCTTCACCGGCGAGAACTTCCGGCGCGGCGGCTTCCTCGCCCGCGAGGACCGCTACTCCCGGGCCCGCGAGTTCCTGGCCGCCGCCCACACCCTCTTCGACTCCTGGAGCGGTGACGAGGTCCTCGCCGACCGGGAGTCGGGGGCCTTCCTGCGGGACGCGGGCGCCGGGGCCTTCGCGCACCGGGGGCGCCACTTCGACATCGCCGGACACTTCGACGTGCCGCGCAGCCCGCAGGGCCGACCGGTGATCTTCCAGGCCGGGGACTCGGAGGAGGGGCGCGAGTTCGCGGCCTCCGACGCCGACGCCATCTTCAGCAGGCACGGCACGCCCGCCGCGGGCCGGGAGTTCTACGCCGACGTCAAGGGCCGCCTGGCCCGGTACGGGCGCACGCCCGACCAGCTGCTGATCCTGCCCGCCGCGACCTTCGTCCTGGGCGACACCGACGCCGAGGCCCGGGAGCTGGCCCACGAGGTGCGCCTCGCCCAGGTCAGCGGGCAGACCGCGATCGCGTACCTGGAGCACGTCTGGAACCGCGACCTGTCCGGCTACGACCCGGACGGGCCGCTGCCCGACGTCGACCCGGAGCCCGGCGAGAACACCGTCGCGCTCGGGCGGGCCAGCGTGCGGATGCACCGCGACCCGCTCGCGGTCGCCAAGGAGTGGCGGGAGCTGGCCGCCGCGCGCGACCTCTCGATCCGGGAGCTGGTCATCGAGACCACCGGCCGCCAGACCTTCGTGGGCTCGGCCGCGACGGTCGCCGACGCGATCGACTCCCTGGTGCAGCAGGACGCCGCGGACGGCTTCATCCTCGTCCCGCACCTGACTCCGACCGGGCTCGACGCCTTCGCCGACACCGTCGTGCCGCTGCTCCAGGAGCGCGGCGCCTTCCGGACCGAGTACACGGGCAGCACCCTGCGCGACCACCTCGGCCTGGCCACCCCGCCCCCCGCCTCCCGGTCGGCGGCGCGGCGCCCCGCCGCCGTTCCCGCCACCGTCCACTAGTCGATCCGAGGAGGGCACGACATGCCCGGCATTGCGCTCGGGGTCCTGGACCTCGTACCGATCACGTCCGGCTCCACGGCCGCCGCGGCGCTGCGCGCCAGCATCGACCTGGCGCGGCAGGCCGAGCGGTTCGGCTACGCCCGCTACTGGTTCGCCGAACACCACCTCAACCCCGGGGTGGCCGGGACCTCGCCCGCCGTCGTGCTGGCGCTGACCGCGGCGGCGACCACCACCATCCGGCTCGGTTCCGGGGCGGTGCAGCTCGGCCACCGCACGGCCCTGTCCACGGTCGAGGAGTTCGGCCTGGTGGACGCCCTGCACCCGGGGCGCCTGGACCTGGGCCTGGGCCGCTCGGGCGGCCGCCCGCCCGGTCCACCGGCCGGCGCCGCGCCCGGGGGCGAGGGGGAGGCCGCGCCCGCGACCGGTCACCGCACCGAGAACGGGCTGTTGATCCCGCCGGGCTTCTCCTTCGCCGCGCTCGCCGGGCACCCGCGCGTCGCCCTCGCGCAGAAGCTGCTGCTCCTGCCCGGTGCGCGGCCGCAGGACTACGACGAGCAGGTCGGCGACGTCCTGTCCCTGCTGCGCGGCGAGTACCGCGACGCCGAGGGCACCGAGGCGCACGCGGTGCCGGGCGAGGGGGCCGACGTACAGGTGTGGATCCTCGGCAGCAGCGGCGGCCAGAGCGCGCGGACGGCGGGCGAGAACGGGCTGCGGTTCACCGCGAACTACCACGTCGCCCCGGCGGGGGTGCTGGAGGCGGCGCAGGCGTACCGGGCCGCTTTCAAGCCGTCGGACGACCTGGAGAGCCCGTACCTCAGCGTCTCCGCGGACGTCGTCGTCGCCGAGGACGACGCGAGCGCCCGGGAGCTGGCCCTCGGGTACGCGCCCTGGGTGCACGGCATCCGGACCGCCGCGGGCGCCGTCCCCTACCCCACGCCCGCCGAGTCCCGCGCGCTCACCGCCGACTGGACCGCGGCCGATCACGCCCTGGTCGCCGACCGGCTGGACACCCGGTTCGTCGGCTCGCCGGGGACCGTCGCCGACCACCTGGAACGGCTCCAGGAGGCCACCGGCGCCGACGAGCTGCTGATCACCACCATCACCCACGGCCACGCCGACCGGGTGCGCTCCTACCGGCTGCTCGCCGAGGAGTGGCACCGCCGGTCGCCCGCGGGCTCCGCGACACGGACGGGAACCACCACATGAGCACCACCAGTCGCACCGCCACCACCGGTTCGCTCGACGCCCGCGAGGCGCACCGCCGGCTGGCCGAGCTGACCGTCATCGACGTCCGCGGGCCCGGCGAGTACGCCGCCGGTCACCTGCCCGGCGCGCACAACGTCCCCCTCGACCAGCTGGCCCGGGCCCTGCCGGCGCTGTCGGCGGCGGCGGGGCGGCGGGAGCTGCTGGTGGTGTGCGCGAGCGGGGTCCGCTCGGCGGGGGCGGTCGCCACCCTCGCCGGACACGGGATCGCGGCCGCCACGCTCACCGGCGGCACGGCCGCCTGGTCGCGGCTCGGGCACGACCTGGAACGGGAGGCGGGGGCCCGTACCGTCTGGGCGATGGAACGGCAGGTGCGCCTGGTCGCCGGATCGCTGGTGCTGGCCGGGCTCGCGGGCGGGCGGTTGCGCCCGGCCGCGCGGCTGTTGTCCGCCGGGGTCGCGGGCGGGCTGGTGTTCTCGGCGGTCACGGGCACCTGCGGGATGGCGCGGGCGCTGGCGCTGCTCCCGCACAACCGCAGTCGGCCGGACGCCCTGGACGCCACGCTGGAGACCCTGGCCCGGCACGCGGGCTGAGTCCCGGGCGGCCGGGGAGCGCGGTCACAACCAGCCCTGGCGGCGGGCGGCGCGCACGGCCTCCATCCGGTTGCGGGTGCCGGTCTTGCCGATGGCCGCGGACAGGTAGTTGCGCACGGTCGATTCCGACAGGTGCAGCTTCGCGGCGATGTCGTGGACGGTCGCGCCGTCGACGGCGGCGCCCAGCACGTCCCGCTCCCGGGCGGTCAGCGGGTTCGGGCCCGCGCTCAGCGCCGCCGCGGCGAGCGCGGGGTCGATGACCGTCTCCCCCGCCAGCACCCGGCGGATCGCGGCCGCCAGGTCCTCCACCGGACCGTCCTTGACGAGGAAGCCGCCCGCCCCGGCCTCCATGGCCCGGCGCAGGTAGCCGGGGCGGCCGAAGGTGGTGAGGATCAGGACCCGGGTGCCGGGGCAGCGGTCGCGCAGTTCGGCGGCGGCGTCGAGGCCGCTGAGCCCGGGCAGTTCGATGTCGAGGAGGGCCACGTCGGGACGTGCGGCGAGGGCGGCGGGGAGGATCTCGTCCCCGGCGCCGACCTGGGCGACGACCTCGATGTCCGCCTCCAGGTCGAGCAGCAGGGCCAGCGCGCCGCGCATCATCCGCTGGTCCTCGGCCAGCAAGACCTTGATCATCGTCTGCTCCTCAACCCGTGCTCTCGTCGACCGGGAGTTCGGCGACGACCCGGAAGCCCCGGCGCGGGGCCGGCCCGCCCCGCAGGGTCCCGCCCGCCGCGGCGAGCCGCTCGGTGAGTCCGATCAGCCCGCTGCCGGGCGCCGCCGAGCCTACGCCGACGCCGTCGTCCGTGATGACCAGGCGGATCCGTTCGTCGGCCGCGGACACCTGGATCGAGCAGTGCGCGGCGCCGCTGTGCCGGACGGCGTTGGTGACCGACTCCCGGACCACCCAGCCCAGCAGCGCCTCGGTCCGCGGGCTCAGCGGCGGTCCCGAGCGGCTCACCGAGGGCTCGATCCCGGCGGCGGTGAGCGCGGCGCGGGCCCGGTCCAGCTCGTCCGCCAGGCTCGCCTCGCGGTAGCCGGTGACGGCCTCGCGGATCTCGACGAGCGCCTGGCGCCCGATGGACTCGATGTCCACGATCTGGGCCACGGCCGCGTCCATGTCGCGCGGGGCCAGGCGGCGGGCCGCCTCCGACTTCACCACGATCACCGACAGGGTGTGCCCGAGCAGGTCGTGCAGGTCGCGGGAGAAGCGCAGGCGTTCCTGCTCCACCGCACCACGGGCCAACTCCTGCCGGGTCTCGCGCAGTTCGGCCACGGTCTCGGCCAGGGCGAGGATCGCCGAGGTCACCATGCCGGAGAGGAAGGTGCCGTAGAGGATCCCGCTGACCCCGCCCCAGCCCTCGTGCCGCCAGGCGACCGCACCGGCCACCAGGCTGAGGCCGAGCATCACCGCCCCGAGGCGGCGCCCCCGGATCACCGCGCCGGTGGCCAGGCCCAGCAGCGGGAAGAAGAGCAGCCAGCTGTCGCCGTAGGCCAGCGCCAGGGCGAGGGTCACGGCGGCCAGCGCGGCCAGGCTGATCCGGGTGCTCGGGGCGTCCCGCTTGGCGGGGACGAAGGCCCGGAAGACGACGCTGATGTAGAGCGAGTTGAACACCAGCAGTCCCAGGCCGCCGATCCACGGCTGGGGCGTGTGGCCCTGGAAGATGTTGGACGCCGCGCCCATGCCCAGGAGCAGCCAGGGCAGCAGGGTGAAGCCGTTGGGGGCGCCCAGTGGACCGCGCGGGCAGTCGGTGGCGGGTGCGGCTGTCTTCGTCATGCCCCTACGGTAGGGACCGGGTCCGCCCCGGCGGCAGGGCCGCCCGTACGGACCCGGCCCGTACGAATGTCACGGCCGGGGCGCGCCGTGGCGGGTCAGCAGCGGCGCAGGTCCTGTGTGAGGGTCCCTTGCGCGCTGACCACCGTACGGTCGTAGCAGCCGTCGGAGCCGGTGAGCCGGTAGCGCTCGGTGCTGGTGCCGACGGCGTGTCGCTGCTCGCGCGGGACGCCCGTCGCGTAGGAGGCGTCGCCGGTGTAGCGGTCGTCCAGCCGGGACCAGGAGGGGCGGCTGCCGTCGTCGCGCACGGAGGCGGTGTCGGCCCGGTCCCCGAGGGTGATGACCGTGCGCAGCCGGTTGTCGGCGCCCAGGGTGGTCTCGCCGTCCATGGTGTAGGTGCGCCGGGTGCTGGTGGTGGTCCGGCCGCTGGTGACGCTCTCGTCGTCGGTCCAGTGGGCGGCGAGGGCGTCCTGGTTCTCCCCGTCGGTCCAGCGGTGGACGGAGCTGTTGGCCAGGGTGCGGGTGACGGTGGTGGTGACGCGGCCGTGGGAGGTGTTCAGGTATCCGGCGACGGTGAGCCGGTGGCCGCCCTTGGTGTCGACGCGGTGCTGGGCGCCGGGGGTGTAGACGGAGGAGTTGGCCGGTTCGCCCGCTTCGGCGCGGGTCAGGGCGCCGGTCACCACGGCGCGGCCCGGGTCCTGCCACAGCAGCACGTTGGCCGGGGTGCTCCAGCCGCTCTGTCCGGCGGGGACGCCCGCGACGGAGACCTCGACGCGGTGCGGGCGGCCGTCGTTGAGGAGCGCGGCGAAGGGGGTGAGGTCGTAGACGACGGGCTGCACGTCGAAGGCGCGCGGCGCCGGGGTGACGTACCAGAGGAAGGGGTTCGACCAGCCGCCGGTCCACACGGTGGGGAACGGGGCCGCGATGCCGGCGAGTTGGCCGTCCACCGCGATGCGCACCTCGCGGTAGGGGCCGTCGGCCGCCTTGCAGGAGTACGGGGCGGCGTCCGGGGTGGCCAGGTACCAGAACTCCTCGCAGCCGCCGCCGGAGCCGGTCGCGTAGACCTCGGCGAGGATCCGCTCGGTGTTGCGCGGGGTGGTCAGGGTGGGCGAGGTGAGCGGCAGGACCCGGTCGGGGACCGCGGCCGGGCGGGCCCGGCCGGGCTCGGCGGCGTAGAAGGTCAGGGTCGCCTTGACGTCGATGACCCCGGTGTAGGTGTCGTCGACGACGTTCCCGATGAGCATCTCGACCGGCTGCGCGGTGCGCAGGGTGGGGGTGTAGCGGGTGACGTCCTTCTCCACGGACCAGGTGATGCCGTCGGGTGAGGGTTCGGGGGTGGAGGTGCGCAGGACCTCCACCCCGCCGACGGAGAGGTGCCCGAGCCGGTCGTACTGGCGCCCCTTGACCTTGCCGTCGAGGCGGAGCACCACCTTGCTCCAGGTGGCGCCGCATCCGATGGGGGGCTCGTAACTCCCCACGTACGGCGTGAAGTCGCGGAACTGGGCTTCGGCGAGGGTGACTTCGCAGGAGCGGGTGGCGGGTTTCGCGACGGGCGGCGCGGCGGTGAGCGGATCGTGCCAGTCGGTGCCGAACTCGGCGGGCGGGGTCGGGGTCGCCGGGGCCCGCGTGGCCGGGGTCGGGGCGGTCGGCGCGGCCGCGGCCGCGCCGGTCCCGGTCAGGGCGGCCGCCGCGAGCACGAGGGCGCCGAACGCACCCGTGATCCTGTGTCGTCTCATGGGCGCGAAGTCAAACGCGGGCGGGGGCGACCGCGCCAGGGCCGGGCCGACGCCGTGGCGCGTTCCCGCCGGTCCGGGCCCTCAGAGCGCGCGCACGACGACCACGCCGTCGTCGTCGCAGTGGACGGTGTCGCCGGGGCGGAAGGTGGCGTCGCCGAAGGTGAGGGGTTCGTCCACGGTGCCCGCGCCGGTCTTGCCGCTCTTGCGCGGGATCGTGCCCAGCGCCTTGACGCCGAGGTCGAGTCCGCCGAGGGCCGCGCTGTCGCGGATCGCGCCCCGGATCACCAGCCCGGCCCAGCCGTTGCGCGCGGCCGCGCCGGCGATCAGGTCGCCGACCAGGGCGGTGCGCAGCGACGCCGCGCCGTCGACGACGAGGACGGCGCCGTCGCCGGGGCCGTTCACGAGCGCGCGCAGCAGGGCGTTGTCCTCGTGGCAGGAGAGGGTCCGCACCGGCCCGGCGAAGGCGCGGCGCCCGCCGAACTGGCGGAACGGGGTGCCGCAGATCTCCAGCTCCTCGCCGTGCTCGTCGTAGAGGTCGGCGGTGGGGACGGGCGTGACGGTCATGGGCGGTTCACTGCTCCTCGGTGGTGCGCGTCGGGCGGGCCGGGCGCCGGCCCGGTCTGCGGTCCGACGTCCCCGCCGGTCAGGGTAGGCCGTAGCGTCCGGAGGCGCCCACGGGGGCCTACGGGTAACGGGCCTGCGCCCGCCCCGACTCCACCGCGAGGTCGAGGTGGCCCGGCGCCGCCGGATCCCGCATCTCCCGGGCCACTTCCAGGCTCCCGCTGCCCACCCGGCCCGCCACCTGGAAGCGGGTGGCCTCGGGCACCGTGACCTGGACCGTCCCGGAGTCGGCCCGCGCGGTGAGCCGGCCCGGCGGGGTGAGGAAGCGGGCGACGGCGGAGCCCGTGCCGGTCCGGATGTCGGCTTCCGGGGAGGTCAGCGCGGCGGCCTCGAGCGAGCCCGAGCCGACGACGGCCCGCAGCGGGCCGCGCAGCGCGGTGAGCCGCACGGGGCCCGAGCCGATCTCGACGTCGACGGCGCCGCCGAGGCCGCTGATGTCGACCTTGCCGGAATCGCCGGTCACCTTGACCGGGAGGTCCGCGGGGACGCTCACGCCCAGGTCGACCGTGCAGCCCGGGCCCGCGCGGAGCCGACCGTCCACGCCCGGACAGTGCGGCGTGAGCCGCAGCGTGCCGCCGAGCCAGCTCTCCTCGATCTCGGGCCGCCCGGAGGACCACAGGACGTCGGCGCGGTAGGCCACCTGCTGGTCGGCGCGGGGGCTGACGGTCACGGACGCCGCTCCGGCGTCGATCTCCAGCGCGGTGACCGTCCGTCCGCCGCTGCCGCCGCGCAGCACCCCGCTCTCCCCGGCCTGCTGGTTCCAGAGCTTCCAGGCTCCCGGGGCCACGATGAGCACGGCGCTCAGGGCCGCGGCCACGGTCCACGCGGTCCGGTGCCGGGGGCGCGGGTGCGCTCCCCCGGCGCCGACCACCGCCGCCGGGTCCTCGCCGTGCTCCGGACTCACGAGGATCCGTCCAGGAAGCGGAGCACGGCGAGGACCCGGCGGTGGTCGGCGTCGGCCTGCGGCAGGTCGAGCTTGGCCAGGATGTTGTTGATGTGCTTGGCCACCGCGCTCTCGCTGACGACCAGTTCGGCGGCGATGCCCGCGTTGGAGCGGCCCTCGGCCATCAGCGCGAGCACCTCGCGCTCGCGGGGGGTCAGCCGGTCCAGCGGGTCGAGCCCGCCGCCGCGGCGCAGCAGCAGCTGGGCCACGACCTGCGGGTCGAGCGCGGTGCCGCCGGCGGCGACCCGCTTGAGGGCGTCGATGAACTCCTCGACGTCGGCGACCCGTTGCTTGAGGAGGTAGCCGATGCCGCCGGTGCGGCTGGCCAGCAGATCGGCGGCGTAGCGCTCCTCGACGTACTGCGAGAGCAGCAGCACCGAGGTCCCCGGCCACTGGCGGCGGATCATCAGGGCGGCCCGGACGCCCTCGTCGGTGAAGCCGGGCGGCATCCGGACGTCGACCAGGGCGAGGTCCGGGGCGTGCTCCTCCACGGCGGCGAGCAGGCCCTCGGCGTCCTCCGTCTCGGCGGCCACCTCGAAGCCCGCCATTTCGAGGACCTTGACCAGACCTATTCGCAGCAGCACCGAGTCTTCGGCGATCACAGCGCGCACGGCAACTCCACAATCACGGCGGTCGGGCCCCCGAGGGGGCTGTTGATCACGATGGTTCCGTCGACGGACCCTACGCGTTTGCGCAGGCCCACCAGCCCGGTGCCGCCCGCGGGGTCGGCGCCGCCCACCCCGTCGTCGGTGACGGTGACGCGCAGTAGGTCCCCGTGGCGCCGGGCGACCACCTGGCAGCGCCGCGCCCGGGCGTGCTTGGCGACGTTGGCGAGCGCTTCGGAGACGACGAAGTAGGCGACGGCCTCGACGGTGGGACCGGGCCGCTCGGCGAGGTCCACCGTCAGCTCGACGGGCAGCGGTGCGCGGGCGGCGATGCCGGAGAGGGCCGCGTCGAGACCGCGGTCCTCCAGGACGGCCGGGTGCAGGCCGCGCACCAGGCTGTTGAGTTCCTCGATGGCTTCCTTCGCCTCGCGGCGGGCCTCGTCGATGACGGCCTTCGCCTCGGGCGGCAGGTCGGGGAGGGTGGCCCGGGCGATGCCGAGGTTCATGGCGAGGGAGACCAGTCGCTGCTGGGCCCCGTCGTGCAGGTCCCGCTCGATGCGGCGGCGTTCGAGGTCGGCCGCGTCCAGCACCCCGGCCCGGCTCTCGGCGAGGTCCTCGACCCGGCGCTCCAACTCCCGGGCCCGGTTGGGCCCCAGGAGGGTGCGCGCGAGAGCGGTGTCCAGGCGGGCGAGGCCCGCGGCCAACCAGGGCGTGAGCAGCAACAGCAGCGCACCGGCCACGGTGAGCAGGACCCCGTCGTCGGTCCAGCCCGCCCCCCGTTCGTCGACGGGGCGCATCCACGACCAGGCGAAGACGCTCGCCCCCGCGAGCCCGCCCGCCCACCCCAGCACGACCAGCGCCCCGCCGAGTCCGGCGAGCGGGCTGACCAGGAGGTGGTAGCCGTACTGCCGCCAGGTCGATTCGGCCCGCAGCCGCTCCAGCCAGCCGCGCGGCGACCACCAGGGCGCCGCGCGGCGGAGCTCGGGCACCTCGACGGCCAACACGGACCACAGGCGGCTGCGTTGGAGCCGGGTGAGCAGGGGCTGGAGGGCCAGCAGGACCAGCAGCGCGGTCGGCGCGCGGCCCGGGGTCACGAAGAAGGCGGTGAGCGCCGCCGTCGCGGGCAGGGCCGGCGGGACCGCGGCGACCGTGAAGACGGTGTTGCGCCGGGCCCAGGCCGACCACGGCGTGTGCCCGGCGATCCAGGTGTACGTACGCCGCAGCGCGCCGGGAGGTGCCATGCGCCTACGGTAATCGCCCGGGTCGGGGGCCCTCCACCACCCTGGTGCCCGCTCGGGGGTGTAGCCAGTGCCACCCCCTTTGCGGACCGCTCCACTACTGACCGCGAGCCCGCTGACCAGCAGAGTTGTCACCGTGCTCGGGGGAAGGACCGCCGGGCCGGAAGGAGTTGTGCCGCCATGGCGCTCGTCGCACCGCAGCTGCGGACCCACCGCGTCCACGGGCTGTTCGCCGCCGCCCCCGCCGTCGGCGGGCCGGGCGCTCGGCGCGCCCCTCGGGCGGCCACGGTGCTGACGGTCGCCGGGATGGCGCTGGTGCCGTGGATCGCCGTGCTGGCGAAGACCCTGCCGCACACCGTCGAGGTCTCCCACTGGTCCACCGCGTGGATCGGTCTGGACGTCATGCTGGCCGCCGGTCTGGCCGGTACGGGAGTGCTCGTCAAGCGGGACGATCCGCGGGCCGGGGCGTCGGCCGCGGCGACGGCGGCCGTACTGGTGCTGGACGCCTGGTTCGACGTCACGACGGCGGCGGCGGGCGGCGCGCGGCTGACGGCCGTGGCCCTCGCGCTCTGCGCGGAACTCCCCCTGGCCGCGCTGTGCGCCTCGATCGCGCTCCGTCGCCCGCGGCCCGCTCCCTAACCCGGCAGCGGGTGGCCGTCCTGGTCGGTCGCGTCCGCCTGCGTGGAGAACCGGGACAGGAACGCGTCGTACCGGCCGTCCGGGCGGCGGACGAGGGTCGCGCCGTCCTGCCAGGTGCCGTTGTCGTCCCACCACTGGCTGTCGCGGGGGTCGCCCTGGTTCTGGTGCACGTTGTGCACGCCGAGCCCCTCGTCGAAGGGCTCGCCGAAGACGAGCACCTGCCGCCCGGGCACGAGCAGCGGCTCCAGCGCCTGCGAGGCCTCCAGGTAGCTGCCGGAGATCCACGGCCGCGGCGGGCTCACCCGGTCGATCAGCCTCTGGAGCCGGCCCGGTGGACGCCGGACGAAGAGGCAGCCCGCCCGGTCCGCGAGGGCCGGGTGCCTGAGGTAGTCCAGCGCGCCGGACCCGGACGCGCGGGACAGGTCGTGGAAGCCGGTGGCCGAGGGGTCGACCGGTTCGAGCACCGAGGGGTAGAGGGTGAGGACCTTCCACTGCACGCCGGTGCTGGAGTGCTTGCTGTCCACGTCGATCGCGCAGGCGTAGCGGCCCGCGGGGGTGTCGACCTCCAGGTGGACGTGGAACCAGCGGCCCTGGTCGTCGGGATCGTCGCGGAAGTGCCGGTGGAGGGTTCCGGACAGTACTCCGTAGTCGTCGAGCGGCATGGGCCCAGTCAACCACCGTCCGGCGCGGGAACCCGCGGAAAAGAATTCTCCGGCGTGTGTCGATCCCGCCGCCCGCCGTTCGACGTATGAGTGAGGGGCGGGGAAGGAACCCCGCCTCCGTACATCCCCCCGTACGGCCCCCGTACGGAACGGCACGAGGAGCACGCCATGCCCCGCTACCTTTCGATGATCCGCCTCGACGAGGCCAACGCCCCGGTCGAGGGTCCCAGCGACGCGCTGATGGAGCGGATGGGTCTGCTGATCGAGGAGATGACCAAGGCCGGGGTGCTGCTGGACACCGCCGGTCTGACCCCCACCGCGCAAGGGGCCCGGGTGACCTGGGACGGCGGCCGGACCTCGGTCGTGGACGGCCCGTTCACCGAGGCCAAGGAGGTCGTCGGCGGCTACGCGATGCTCCAGTGCAAGGACCTGGCGGAGGCGGTCGAGTGGACCAAGCGGTTCCTCGCCGTCCACGAGGACTACTGGACGATCACCTGTGAGGTCCGCGAGGTCGCCGAGGGCTGAGCCGCCCGCACCGCGGCGCACCGCTCCACCGCCCGGCCCGGCCTCTTTGCCGGGCCGGGCGGTGGGGTGCTCTGATGGGTGGCCGTGAGGACAGACAGCACGGTGGAGACCGTCTTTCGGATCGAGTCCGCGCGGATCATCGCTTCGGCCGCGCGGATCGTCCGGGACGTCGGGCTCGCCGAGGAGATCGCCCAGGACGCCCTCGTCGAAGCCCTGGAGCAGTGGCCGCGCACGGGGGTGCCGGACAACCCGGCGGCCTGGCTGACGACGACCGCCCGCCGCCGGGCGGTCGACCTGGTGCGTCGGCGCGAGACCTACGCCCGCAAGCTCGCGGAGCTGGGCCGGGACCTGGACGAGGCGGCGTACGATCCCGAACCGGCCGGTCCGGACGACATCGACGACGACGTGCTCCGGCTGATCTTCACCGCCTGCCACCCGGTGCTCCCGCCGGACGCCCGGATCGCGCTCACCCTGCGGCTGCTGGGCGGGCTGACCACGGACGAGATCGCCCGGGCGTTCCTCGCGCCGGAAGCGACGGTCGCCCAGCGCATCGTGCGGGCGAAGCGGTCGCTGGCGAAGGCGCGGGTGCCCTTCGAGGTGCCGTACGGGCCCGAGCGCACCCAGCGGCTCGCGGGGGTGCTGGAGGTCATCTACCTGATCTTCAACGAGGGCTACTCGGCCACCGTCGGCGACGATCTGATCCGCCCGGCGCTCTGCGAGGACGCGCTGCGGCTCGCCCGGCAGCTGGCCGCGCTGATGCCCGCGGAGTCCGAGGCGCACGCGCTGGCGGCGCTGCTGGAGATCCAGGCCTCGCGGACGGCGGCCCGTACCGACCCCGAGGGCCGACCCGTCCTCCTCGCCGACCAGCGGCGCGGCCGCTGGGACCGGCTGCTGATCCGGCGCGGGTTCGCGGCCCTGACGGCGGCGGGCGACCTGGGCGGCCCGCCCGGGCCCTACGCCCTCCAGGCCGCCATCGCGGCCTGCCACGCCCGGGCCGGTAGCTACGAGGAGACCGACTGGACGGCGATCGCCGCGCTGTACGGGCGGCTCGCGGCGCTCGCGCCCTCGCCCGTGGTCGAGCTGAACAGGGCGGTCGCCGTCTCGATGGCCGAGGGGCCCGAGGCCGGACTGGCCGTGGTGGACGCCGTGGCCGGGGCGCCCGTGCTCAAGGCCTACCACCTGCTGCCCAGCGTCCGGGGCGAGCTGCTGGCCCGGCTCGGCCGGAGCGCCGAGGCCCGGGCGGAGTTCGCCCGCGCCGCGCGGCTGACCCGCAACGCGCGGGAGCGGACCCTGCTGCTGCGGCGGGCCGACGCGGTCGCGGCGCCGGAGCCCGGACCGGAACCGGCGGGCCCCACCGGCGCGCCGGGCCGGGGCTGACGGGGCCGCCCGGGTTCAGAGGGCCGCGGCCAGGAACTCCGCGAGCTCCGCCCGGTCCAGCGGCCCCTCCCGGGTGGCCACCACCTCGCCCGCGGCCACGAGCACGAACCAGGGCGCGCTGGTGACCCCGTAGCGGGCGGTCGGTCCCGGGCAGCGGGTCATGTCGGCCTTGACGGCGGTCAGCCGCCCGGCGTGGGCGAGGGCCGCCTCCCGCACCAGGGCGTCGGCCTCCTTGCACACGGCGGCGGCCTTGGGCCAGGTGCCGGTGAAGTAGGCGAGGACCGGCCCGGGGGCGTGCCCGAGGATGAAGTCGAACTCCGCGTTCTCCAGCGGCTGGTGGACCGGGCTCGCCATCGGGGCTCCTGGGGGTGGTGATCGGTGCGGCAGCACCATCATGCGAGGACGGGCCCCGCGGCCGCCAACCGACCCCCCGGTGCCGCGCGCCGCCGGGTGGCGCGGGGCACCGGGGGGCCCGGGCGTGCGCCCTCAGACGGGCCGTACGGCGATGGCTCCCACCGGGCAGGCCCGGGCCGCTTCGCGGACCAGCGCGCTGCCGCCGCCGTCCTCCTTTCCGGGCAGCAGTTCGCTGAGCCCGTCGTCGTCCTGGGTGAAGACGCCCGGTGCGGTCAGGGCGCACTGTCCGGCGCCGATGCAGACGTCCTTGTCGATGTCGATGTGCTGGGCCACGGCGCGGCTCACCAGGTCACGGGGAGTTCGAGCATCCCCTGGATGGTGTTGGCCGGTTTGAAGGGGATCTGCTCGGCGGGCGCGGCGAGGCGCAGTCCCGGCAGGCGCTCGAAGAGGACCTGGAGGGCGATCTCCACCTCGGCCCGGGCCAGGTTCTGCCCGAGGCACTGGTGGATGCCGAAGCCGAAGGCGACGTGGTGGCGGGCCGACCGGTGCCAGTCCAGGGCGTCCGGCCCCGGATAGGCCGACTCGTCGCGGTTGATGACCGAGGTGGAGAAGACCACCCCGTCGTCCTTGCGGATGGTGACCCCCGCGACGTCGAGGTCGACGGTGGCGACCCGGAGCATGCCGTCCGCGATCGAGAGGAACCGCAGGAGTTCCTCCACGGCCGCGGGCATCAGCTCCGGCTCGGCCCTCAACTCGGCCAACTGCTCGGGATGGCGCAGCAGCGTGAAGGTGCCGAGCGAGATCATGTTCGCGGTCGTCTCGTGTCCGGCGACCAGGAGGATCGTGGCCAGCTCGACGAGTTCGCCGCGGTCCACCTCGCCCGTGGGCAGGCGCTGGGCGATCAGCTCGTCGAGCAGCCCGTCGCCGGGTTCGACGCGCTTGCGGTCGATCAGTTCGCCCAGGTAGCGGTAGAGCTCGTCGCGGGCGTCCTCGACCTCGGCGGCGTCCTTCCCGCGCAGCAGCCGGCGCGACTGCGCCTCGAAGAAGTCGTGGTCGGCGTACGGCACCCCGAGCAGGGCGCAGATCACCATCGACGGCAGGGGCAGGGCGAAGGCGTCGACGAGGTCCGCGGTCGGCCCGTTGGCGATCACGGCGTCGATCAGGCGGTCCGCGGTCTCGCGGATCTGCGGCCGCAGGGCCGCCGTCCGCTTGAGGGTGAAGCTGGGGATTAGCATCCGGCGCTGGACGTTGTGCTCGGGGTCGTCCAGCCCGAGCAGGGCGACCCGGCGGTTGCGCAGGCCCTTGAGGCGGGCGGCGGGGTTGGGGAACGCCTCGTTCTGGCGGTTGGAGGAGAGCCGGGAATCGGTCAACAGGGCCCGCGCCTCGGCGTGGCCGGTGACCACCCATACGGAGCGGCCGTCGTAAAGGGTGACCCGGGAGAGGGGCCTCGCCTCGCGCAGCGGCTGGTAGGCGGCCGGCGGGTGGTAGGGACAGGTGCGGTCCTGGGGAAAGGCAACGGCGGGTTCCGTCATGAATTGACCTCACAAGCGATCGATCGGTCGTGTGACCCCTCCATTAGATGCCTCAGGCATCTATAGGTGCTATGTGAAGTTCGGCCAAATCACCCGCACGGCCGCACGGCCGGAGCGGGCACCCGGCCCGGACCGATCCGTCCCCGACCGATCAGTCCCCGACCGGTCGGTCCCCGGCCGGTCGATCCCCCGCCGATCGTTCCCCGGCCGATCGGTCCCCCGCCGTGCCGGATCCGCGCGGCCCGTCCCGGTCCGGCGGTGGCCACGTGTCCACCGGCCGCCCCGGCACGAGGCGCTCCACCAGCTCGGCCATGTCCAGGCACGCCTGCTCGATCTTCTCCCGGACGTTCTGCTGCTCGGTGACCATCGCCGACAGCAGCAGCCCGGTCAGCGCCACGGAGCCGTTGAGCGCCTGGAGGTTCACCATGACCTCCAGGAGCGACTGGCCGGCGAAGGGCCCGACCCGGTCGTTCGCCGCCGAGATCGCCAGTACGGACACCAGGAGCACGCACGGCGCGGCCCCCGGCAGCCGGAACCGCAGCGCGGCCCAGATCAGCAGCGGGAAGACGAGGAAGAGCAGGGCGATCGAGCTGCGGGTGACGAACAGCGAGACGAGCACGACACCGACCGCCAGCGCCACCGCCTCCGCCCATCGCAGGGGGTCCCGGGACAGTCCGTACGGCCGCCGCAGGACGAGCAGCAAGGGGGTCAGGACGAGCACCCCCATGGCGTCCCCGGCCCACCAGGCCGCCCAGAAGGACCAGAACCCGTCTCCCGGAAGGCTGCCGCTGAGCAGCACCACCACCGAACCCACGGTGGCGCTGATCAGCATCGGGACCATGCCGCCGAGGAAGACCAGCGCCACGCCGTCCCCGAGGCGGTCCAGCGCGGGGCGGAAGCCCACCCTGCGCAGGAGCAGGGCCGCGCACACCGGCGCGAGGGTGTTGCCCGCGAGGATCGCCAGACCGGAGGGCTGGAACCCGTTGATCGTCTCGATCACGAGGTAGCTGCCGAGGGCGATTCCCGGCCAGACCCCCAGCCCCAGCCGCAGCAGGCCGCTCAGCGCGATGCCCGTCGGCAGGAAGAGGGGCGTGACGACGGCGCCGTCGATCTCGACCCGCTGGAGCAGGCCGATCCGCCCGGTCACGTAGTAGGCGACGGCCACGGCGAGGATCCGCAGGACCGCAACGCCCCACCGTCGCCACCGCTCGTTGCGCACCGCACCATCAGAACACCGTCCCCGCGTCCCGGCAGGACGTGACACGCGCCCCGGCGGCTGCCCGGGCTCACCCGCAGGGGCCCGTAGGGGCCTCCTGCGGCGGGCCGCCCGTCGCGTCGTGGCACAGGACGAGCACCGCGGCGTCGTCCGCGTGGCCGGTGGAGTCCGCCACCTCCATCACCGCGGCGGCCAGCTCGCCCGGCTCGGCGCCCGCCCCTTCCCTGACCACCCGGGCGACCCGGTCCAGCCCCTCGTCGATCGGGAAGGTCGGCCCTTCGACCACCCCGTCGGTGAGCAGGACGAACGCCCCCGCCTTGGTCAGCCTGCGCCGGGTCACCGGGTAGACGGCCCCCGCCAGCATCCCCAGCGGCACTCCCCCGGCGTCCAGGGATATGCCGTACTCCCCGTCGACGGTCGCCCAGACGGCCGGCACGTGGCCCGCGCGGGCGCTCTCCAGCGCCCAGCTCCCCGGGTCGAAGCGCAGGAAACTACAGGTCGCGAAGAGGTCGCAGTCCACCGACAGCAGCAGGTCGTTGGCCCGGCTCAGCACCTCGCCCGGGTCCGCCGCGGAGGCCGCCACCGCGCGCAGCCCGATCCGCACCTGGCCCATGAAGGCGGCCGCCTCGACGTCGTGGCCCTGGACGTCGCCGAGGGAGAAGCCCAGGGCGCCGCCCGGCAGCGGGAAGCCGTCGTACCAGTCGCCGCCTATGTCCAGGCCGTGCCGGGCGGGCGCGTAGCGCGCCGCGGTCCGCAGCCCGGGCACGTTCGGCAGGGCGGCCGGGAGCATCCGGCGCTGGAGGGCCTCCGCCAGCTCCACCCGGGCCTGCTGGAACTCCGCCCGCTCGCGGGCCTGCGCGGTGAGGAGTCCGAGCCTGTTGAGCAGGTCGTCGGCGCTCGTCGGCCGCGGAGCACGTGGCGGGGCCATGGACCGCTCCCAGGTGTGACGGACTGGCGCGCACATCATATTTCGGGGCGGCCCCCGGCGCCCGTCGGGAGCCGGGGGCCGCCCCCGGGTCAGCGGACGCGGCCCCGGGGCTTGAGGGGGACCGGCGGGAGCTCGGGGGCCGGGATGGGCGCGCCGTCGTACCCCTTCACCTCGCCGTAGCGGGTGCCGCCCATCCACTGCGAACGGGCCTGCTGGATCTCCTCGTTGGTGCGGGCCACGAAGTTCCACCACATGAGGATCTCCTCCTCGAACGGCTCCCCGCCCAGCAGCATCAGGCTCGCGTCCGAGGAGGCCCGCAGCGGCAGCTCGGTGCGCCCGCAGCCCAGGTAGAGCATCGATCCGGGCAGCACCGGAACGCCGTCCACCACCGCCTCGCCCGCCATCGACAGGACCGCGTACTCGAAGTCGGGCTCCAGCGGCAGCCTGGCCCCGGCCCCGGCGGCCAGGGTGATGTCGGCGCCGACGAGGGGGCTGTACGTGGTGCCGGGCGAGGTCGCGGTGTCGAGCGTGCCCATGATCACCGTGGCGGACAGCCCCGGAGCGGTGACGTGCGGCAGCTCGCCGTGGTGCTCGAAGTGCGGGGCCACCTGGCGGTGCGCGTCCGGGAGCGCCACCCACAGCTGGGCGCCGTGCAGGAAACGGGCGTGCCGGCGGGGGCTCTCCTCGGAGTGGCTGATGCCGCTGCCGGAGGTCATCAGGCCCAGTTCGCGGACCCCGACGGTCTGCAGGCTGCCGACGCTGTCGCGGTGCAGGACCTCGCCCTGGTGCAGCCAGCTGACGGTCTGCAACCCCTGGTGGGGGTGCGGGGCCACCTGCATGCCGGGCTCGTCGGCGATGTCGTCGGGGCCGTAGTGGTCGACGAAGCACCAGGCGCCGACCATGCGGCGTCCCAGGTTCGGCAGCAGTCGGCGCACTTCGGTGCCCGCGCCGAGGGTGACCCGGCGGGGGCTGAGGAGTTCACGGACCGGTTCGGCGACGACGAAGCCGCGCCCGCCGCAGGCGGACAGGGCGGGCTGGCGTTCGAGATTGCTCATGGGCACAACCTAGTGCCGTGACCGGAAAGCTTCACCGCGTCACGGCGCCCGGCACGACGCGACCGCACGGAATGTCCGGCGCGGCGCGCGTGTTGCAGCCACCGCACACCCGACGACCGAACAGGCCGGACGGACCGAACGGTCCGGCAGGGCCGGGAGGAACCGATGGACACGCCGATGGACCCGACGCCGAACCCTGAGGGCAAGGCCCCGGCCCAGGCACCGGCCGCGTACTACGAGCAGGGCACGGCGGCCGAGCGCTGGACCCGCGCCGGGCTGTTCTTCGACGCCAAGGAGTACGTCCCCGCCGCCCGTGTGCTGGAGACCCTGACCGCCGAGGCCCCCGAGCAGCTGGCTCCCCGGCTGCTGCTGGCCCGCACCTACTACCACTCGGCCCGGCTCTCGCTCGCCGAGCGCGAACTGCGCGCCCTGCTGGAGCGCTGGCCCGTGGAGGACTACGCCCAGCTGCTGCTCGGGCGCACCCTGGAGCGCCAGGGGCGGGCGGCCGAGGCGGCCCCGCACCTGCGCATCGCCGCCGCGATGGCCGGTGAGTTCCCCGAGTCCCGGGAGGCGGACCGCGCCGGGGAGGCCCGTACGGACGCCCCGGCGCCGCCGGGTGCGGGCGCGGAGCCCGCACTCGGTTAGCCTGGGTCCCATATGAACTGCCTCACCACGCCTTTCGGCTCCCACCAGCTCACCCGCTTCCCCGAGGACCCCCGTGACCGGCTCCGCGCCTGGGACGCCGCCGACGAGTACCTGCTGCGGCACCTCGCCGCCGGTACCGGCGAGCGCCCCCCGGTGGAGCTGGACGGGCAGATCACCGTCCTCGGGGACCGCTGGGGGGCCCTGGTGACGGCGCTGGCCGCGCACCGGCCGGTACAGATCACGGACTCCTCCCTCGCCCACGAGGCGACCCGCCTCAATCTGGCGCGCGCCGGGGTGCCCGAGGCCGACGTCCGGCTGCTGACCACCCAGGACGCCCCGCCGGAGCGGATCGACGTCCTGATCGTCCGCGTGCCCAAGAGCCTGGCGCTGCTGGAGGACCAGCTGCACCGGCTGGCCCCGCACCTGCACGCGGACACCGTGGTCGTCGGCACCGGCATGGTGAAGGACATCCACACCTCCACGCTGCGGCTCTTCGAGCGCATCATCGGCCCGACCCGGACCTCCCTCGCGGAGAAGAAGGCCCGGCTGATCTTCGCCACGCCCGGACCGCAGGCCGCCCGCGAGGCCGCCGCGCCCGGTCCCTGGCCGCTGACCTACACCCTGGACGAGGACTCCGGCGCGGCCTCCGGGCTCACCGCGGTCAACGAGGCCGGGGTCTTCTGCGCGGACCGGCTCGACATCGGCACGCGCTTCCTGCTCCAGCACTTCCCGCAGCGCACCGGCGCCGCCCGGATCGTAGACCTGGGCTGCGGCAACGGCGTGGTCGGCACGGCCGCCGCGCTCGCCGAGCCCGGCGCCGAAGTGATCTTCACCGACGAGTCGTACCAGGCGGTGGCCTCGGCGCGGGCGACCTACCGGGCCAACGTCCCGGAGGGCGACCACAGGGCCGAGTTCCTGGTCGGCGACGGGCTCGCCGGGGTGCCGGACGGCTCCGTGGACCTGGTGCTGAACAACCCGCCGTTCCACTCGCACCAGGCGACGACCGAGGCCACCGCGATGCGGATGTTCGCCCAGGCCCGCCAGGCCCTGCGGCCCGGCGGCGAGCTGTGGGTGGTGGGCAACCGCCACCTCGGCTACCACGTCCGGCTGCGCCGGCTCTTCGGGAACAGCCAACTCGTCGCGAGCGACCCGAAGTTCGTGGTCCTGCGCGCGGTCAAGCAGGCCCCCGCGCCCAAGGACCGACCCGCCGGGGAGTGAGCGCCCGCCACCGGACGGCGAGCGGTGGGTACCCGCCGGTACCGGCCAGGCACGTCCTGATCACGCCCTAGACTCGCCCCGTGAGCAGCAGCCGGGTCGGGCCGACCCCATCGGCGGGCGAGCGCGCGGCGCACCGCGACGACGGGCCCCCGGCCCGCTACCGCCGGGAGGAAGTCGCCCTCGCGGCGGGCGTGAAGGTGCGCAACCTGCGCTACTACCAGGAACGCGGCCTGCTCCCGCCGCCGCTGCGCGAGGGCCGGATCGCCTGGTACTCCGACGACCACCTCGCCCGGCTGCGACTGATCAGCGACCTCCTGGGCCGGGGCTACACCGTCAACGGCATCGCGGAGCTGCTGCGCGCCTGGGAGGAGGGCGGCGGGATCGGCCGACTCCTGGGCCTGGAGCGGGAGATGACCCGGGGCTGGGTGCGCGAGGACCCGGTCACGATGACCCTGGCCGAGCTGCGCGCGCTGTTCGGCGCGGCGGCCACCGCGCAGCACACCCGGCGCGCCGCGGCCCTGCGGTACCTCACGATCGAGGGCGACGCGGTGACCTTCCCAAGTCGCGGGCTGCTGGAGGCGACCGTGGCGCTGGTGCGCCAGGGGGTGCCGCTGACCGAGATCCTGGACGCGGGGGACTTCGTACAGACCCAAGCGGCTGCGCTCGCGGACCGGTTCGTGGGACTCTTCCGATCGCATGTGATCGGCCCGGCCGGGCTGGAGCACCTTTCGGCCACCCAGGTTCAGCACATCACGGATGCGGTCGCCGCCCTGCGTCCGGTGGCGGGCGAGGTCGTGGCCGCCGAGTTCGCCCGTGCGATGGCCCGGCGGGTGGAGGCCGAGGCCGCCGAACTGCTGCGTACGGAGCAGTAGGAGTCGGCCGAAACCGGGCGTTCCCGCAACCTTGCCAACCACCATTGGCACTCTTACATTCAACTCGTCGGTAACAACGGTGCACAGCCGATATATAGGGGCATCCGGTGGAAGATTCCCAGAACTTACCTGACAACGCTGTCAACAGCGCTGACGGCCGGGTCAGATGGCGGCGCTTCGCCGTCCTGACCCTCCCGGCGGTCGCGGTCACGGCCGGCCTCGGGATAGCCCTGGCGCAGGGCGCGCTCGCCGCCTCCTTCGCCGTCTCGGGGCAGCAGTTCAAGGTCTCGGCGCAGAGCCTGGAGGGCGAGGGCTTCGCCCAGTACGGCAGCGTCGACGTCAACGCCCGCAACGAGCTCATCCCGGTGGCGGTCACCGCCATCAAGGAGGCCAAGCTCCACAGCCTCTGCCAGTCGGTGGTCACCACGCTCCCGCTGATCGGCGACATCTCGCTCAACCTCACGGCGGGTCAGAAGGCTCCGGTCGAGGCCAGCAACCTCTTCGTGGACGCGACCCAGCTCTCCGGCGACGCGGTCTTCAGCAACATCGAGATCGGCCGGGACGCCTCCACCCTGGACAAGGGTCCGACGGAGGCCGTGGGCATGCAGGACCTCTTCGCCCAGCAGGCCGACAGCGTCACCATCAGCAACCTGCACCAGACGGCGTGGGCGACCAACGCCGGCACCTTCAAGCTCTCCGGCCTCAACATGAACATCAGCAAGGGCAAGAAGGAATGCTTCTGACCCGGGGCGGCGCCCGGGACGGCACCGGCCCGGAGACCGGCACCCCGTCCGGCGGCGGCCGGCGGCCCGGCAGGTTCCGTCGCTGGAGGCGGAGCAGACCCTTCTGGGGCGGCTTCTTCGCCCTCCTCGCCGGAGCCGAGATCTGCGCGCTGCCGCTGGCACCGCTGAAGATCATGCTCCAGCAGGGCGTGGCGGGCATCCCGTCCGTCCTGATGGGGATCGTCATGATCGTGATGGGGCTCTCCGCCTGGTTCTCCCCTCAGCACCGCACCCTGGCGGGGATCCTCACGACGCTCATCGCCACCGCCGCGCTGGTCCTGTCGAATCTGGGCGGGTTCCTGATCGGCACCCTGCTCGGCATCCTCGGCGGCGGTCTGATGTTCGCCTGGCAGCCTTCCGCCGCGTCCCGCCGCACGTCCGCCACTCCCCCCACGGACACCACTCCTCCCCCCTCTCCTGCGCCCCCCACGCAGGACACCGATCCCCAAGGAGCGCCGTCATGACCCGTACGCGCACCCGCACCGCACTCGCCCTGTCCGCCGCCCTCGCGGCCGCCGGGGCCCTGACCCTGGGCTCCGTCCCCGCGACGGCGAGCCCCTTACCCCTGGCGGGCTCGACCACCGTCTCGCCCGCCGGACACGCCTTCAAGGCCACGCTCAGCGGCAAGGCCACCCTCAAGGCCGGCTCGGTCACCGTGACCTGCTCGGTCTCCGTCTCGACGGGTTCGGTCCCGGCCGCTCCCGGCAACCACAACGCGGCCGGGCCCGTCTCCTCGCCCATCTCGCCGCCGACGTACAGCTCGTGCACCTCCAGCATCCCCGGGGTCACGCCGACGGTCACCACGAGCGGCGCGTGGTCCGTCTCGATGCAGAACGGCTCGCCGATCACGGCCACGATGACCGTGCCCACCGGCGGTCTGGTCGTGCACACGACCGGCCTCGCCACCTGCACCGTGACCACCGCCCCCAGCGGTCCGGCCGCGGTCGCGGGCACCTGGACCAACGGCGCCCCCTCCAGCCTGACCTTCACGAACGCCACCGTGCCGGTCACGGTCACCGGCGGCTTCGGCTGTCCGACGAGCGCGACCAGTTCGACCTTCAACGCCGTGTACAAGGTGACGGACACCACCGACCCGGCCCAGCAGATCACCGTCGCTCCCTGATCCCCGCACGGTGAACGCGGCCCCGCCGCCTCCGGTACGCACCGGGGGCGGCGGGGCCTTCGCGCGGGGCGGGCCGGTTCAGCGGTGCGCCGGGAACTCCACCACCTGCTGGTAGGTCGGCCGGTTCTGCCAGGTGGTCATCGGGTGGGCGAGCCCGCCCACCGGACGCTGGACGATGCCGTCCGCGCACCACTGCTTTCCGGCGGCGCAGGTGCCGTCGGCCGGGTAGACCGCGGCCGGGGTAGCGGCCGCCGCCTGCTTCAGGGTGGCGAGCAGGACCTCGCGGCAGCCGCTCAGCGAGCCGCCCCCGCAGTAGACCCGGGACGGCGGATCGGCCACCGGCCGCCCGAGGACCATCCGCAGGTCCTCGTCCGCGTAGCTCCACCAGCCGTACTGGAACGCGGATCCGGCGTGCGAACCGGTGGGCCCGTGGCCCGCGTTGGGCGCCTCGTCGATGGTCAGCGAGGCCCGTAGCGCGTCGTACAGGGGGGCGCCGAGGCCGGGCTTGAACTCGGCTTCGATCAGCAGCGGCCACCACGCGTCCATGATGCGGATCGCGTCGGCGTTCGCGTAGGTCTGCGAACCCGGGGCGGTCTCCTTGCGCTCGCTGCCGGCGTCGCGCCAGGCGGTCAGCTTCTGCACCGCGGCGGCCGCAGCCGGATCGCCCACGGGCGCGCTGGTGAGGACGTCGATCAGCTCGGGCAGCAGGTTCTCCCCGCGCAGGTCGGTGACCGCCGCGTCCTCCATGGCCCGGGTGAGCGAGGCCCGGGTGACCCCGCCCGCGGCGACGAGCGGTTTGACCCGGTCGTCCAGGAGGCTGGCGCGGTGCACCGCGCCCATCCCGAAGCCGGCCGCGCCGTACCCCTTGGCCTGCTTGTTGTTCCAACTGATGTAGTAGTCCTGCCCGATGGACCGCGGGTGCTCGGCGGGCGGCGTGTAGCGGGCCGTGTTCGCGGTCGGGTCGAAGTCCCGCCACTCGTAGGCGGCCCGGCCGAAGACGGGCAGCGCGGGATCGACCCCGGCGGCGCGGACCGGGTTCAGCCCGCTGTTGTAGTAGGCGGCCTCGCGGGAGTCGGCGTAGAACCAGTTGAAGGCGTAGCCGATGTGCTGCGCGGCCTCCTGGAAGGCGTGCGCGTCCGTCACGTACGCGGGGTCGTTGAGCATCTGGAAGCCGATCATCGAGTCGGCCTCGTGGCGGTAGGTCGAGCGCAGCGCGGTGTAGGCGACCGGCTTGCCCGCGACGGTCGCGCGGTGCGTGACGATGCCGTAGGCGGTGCGCCACACCTGCATCCGGTAGGAGCCCGCCGCGGTGCCGTCGGCGACGCTCGGGGTCCAGGCGTTGCTGTGCTCCAGCTTCTCCATGGGCGTGCAGGTCCCGCGCAACAGGTAGGAGGCGGAGGCGGTGCTCGGCGCGCCGCCGCCCGGCTCGCACAGCTCGACGGCGAAGGTGTCGGTGATGTCCTGCCCGGCGGAGGTCGCGCTCCAGGCGTAGTCCTGGCCGCGTCCGAGCTGTACGTACATGCTCACGCCCGCGAAGGAGGCCCCGCGCGCGCTCAGGCCCGGGCCCTGGAGCTCCTGGAGCATGAGCAACTGGGGTGCCAGATAGCCGGTCTGCGGGCCGAAGACGGCGACGGGGTGACCGCTCGCGGTCTTCGCGCCGGAGACGAGGAGCGCGTTGGACATGCTCTGCTTGATCGGTTTGGGCGGGTTCGCCGCGGCCGCGGTGGCCGCGGCGCCCTTGCGGTCGTACACCAGCGGTTCGGCGACGACCGACCCGGCGTCCGGGAGCGCGGTGCCCTGCGGGTCCGCCGGCTTCTGGGCGTAGGGGAAGCTCGTTCCGTCGTGGACCGTCAACACGGCCTCGGGGTCCTCGCGTTCGCGGAAGGACTCCCAGACCCGGGTGCCCTCCTCCAGGCCGAACTTCTGCTGCGCGGCCAGGAGCGAGAGCGCGGCCTGCACCTCGCCGCCGCCACCGCCGCCGAAGAGTCCGCCGACGACGGAGGCGAGGGCGATCAGGTCGGTGAGGGTGAAGGGCTGGATCTCCCCCGCGTTGGTGATCGAGTTGATGTGTCCGGTGAGGACGTACTCGCCGGGGAAGTAGCGGCCGTTCTTCGACTGCGTCCGGTAGTCGTTGACGCCGTCGACGTACGCCTGCGCGTCCGCCATCGCCTGGCGGCCGCGCTCGCCCTCGGTGGTGCGGATCCGGTCCACCTGGGCCTGCAGGTCGGCCTCGGTGTAGGGGGCCTGGGGCCAGAACTCCTGCTCCAGGCCCTGGTTGGCGAGGGCGCCGCCGGCGAAGGGGGTCAGGTCCCCGCGGCCGACGTGCCGGAAGAGGTCCATCTGCCACAGCCGGTCCTGGGCGGCGGCGTAGCCCGCGCCGTACTCGGTGCCGTAGCGGGTGGTGCCCTTGATGTGGGGCACGCCGGACTTCTTGTCCCGGGTGATGGTGACGTCGGGGCGCGGGCTCACGGTCGATTCGACCTGGGCGGCGGGGACGCCGAAGGAGGAGTCGTTGAAGAAGTCGTTGATCTTGGCGTCGGTCAGGCCCTGGTACCCGCCCGCCAGCGAGGCGTAGCGGGCCAACTGGTCCGAGGTGTGGGCCGGGAGGGTGCCGAAGGCCTTGTGGAGCAGGATCTGGGCGAGGGTGGCGTTGCCGCTCTGGCCGGGCGGCAGGATGTCGGAGCACTGGCCGCCGCAGTAGTCCGCGACGGGGAGCGGGACGGGGTCGGCGGCGGCCCGGGCCGCCGAGGCGGTCGCGAGGGGGGAGAACAGGGCGGCGCCCAGGGCGATGAGCCCGCCGGCGACGGCGGCGCGCAGGCGGGCGGTGGGGCGATTCATGGGTGCTCCTCCGAGAGGCGGGGAACGGTTCCCGGAGGGTACTGGCGGGGACTACCAATCAGTAAGATGAAGGAGCGTCACTTTTTGCCGGGCGGGGAAAACCGGTTGCCCCGCCCACGGCCGCCGGGCGAGGCTGCCGCTCATGTCCCAGAACGCAGCGCAGCACCCGCCCCATCCGTCCGGCCGCACCGAACGCGACCCCGTGGCCGACCTCTTCTCCGCCCATGGCCGACTCAAGGCGGTCCCACGCAAACCGGCCCGCCGCGAGCAGCTCCTGCGACACCTGGCCGAGACCCTGTTCGAGCCGGACCGCGACTACACCGAGCCCGAGGTCAACGGGGCGCTGCGCTCCGTGCACGACGACAGCGCCGCGCTGCGGCGCTACCTGGTCATCGCGGGCCTGCTGACGCGGACCCGCGACGGCGGCAGCTACCGGCGCGCGACGCTCCCGACCTAGATCGTCCCGTGCGGACCTTGCCGGTCCCCGGAGAGGTCTCCGGCGTCCGGCGTGCGGCGGCCACGGCGGGCGAGCAGCCAGCCGCCACCGGCCAGGAGCGCCGACGCGGCACCGGCCAGGGCGGTGACGGCGACACCGGTGGACGCGAGCGCGCCACCCGCGGCGCCGGAACCAGCGCCGCCGACCGTGCCACCGGAAGCCGATCCCGACACCCCGGCGCCGGATGCCGGAGCACCGCCCGACCCGCCTCCCGCACCGCCCGCGGTACCCGGGTCTCCGCCGTCGCCGGTCGTGATCACCGGCACCTGGGCGCCGGTCGACGCGGACGGGGCGGGCGACGAACCCGACGGCGCGGGTGAGGGCCCCGGCGGGCCCGTGGGGCCGGGCGTGGACGTCGGCGAGGGCCCCGGACCCGGGGTCGTCGGCGGCGAACTCCCGTCCGTGGGAGCGGGGGTAAGCGTCGGGCTCGGCTCGACCCGCTCCAGCCGGGTGATCCGTGCTCCGGCCGGGTCGGACACGAACACCACGCCTGCGCCGGGGGCCACCGCGATGGCGGCCGCGCCCAACTGCACCTGGTTGCCCGGCAGGACGACGGGCGGCGCGGCCTCCTTCCGGTCCGCCGAGCCCAGCACGGTGAGCGTGCCGTCGCCGTCGCTGCCCGGGCTGGCCGGGTCCCCCGCGTCCTGCCAGACCACGAAGACCTGGTGGGTGGCACGGTCGAAGGCGGCCGCCCGGGGCAGGTCCGCTCCGGTGACCGTGCCGAGGGGGGCGCCCGCACGGTCGTACACGAGCACGGAGTTGTCGAGCCCGACCCACACGGCCCCGGTCTCCGGGTCCACCTCGACGAATCCGCCGAACCCCTCCCCCGCGGGGAGCCGGACCGTGGCGGCGACCGCGAAGGACGCGAGGTCGACCCGGTACAACGCGCGACCGGCGTAGTCGGCGAACCAGGCCGCGCCGCGCGCCGCGTCGACGGCGAACTCCGTTCCGCCGTCGAGCGCGAGGGTGCGCCCGACCTTCACCGCGGCGGTGTCGACCTCCTCCAGCACGGAGCCCTGCGCCACGAGGACCGTGCCGGGGGTGGCGCCCGGGCCGACGTCGGTGACCGTCGCCCCCGGGAGCCAGCCGCCCGTCACGGCCGGGTCCCCGTCCTTGGCGGTGCCGATGCCGCGCAGCGGATAGACGAAGGCGGCGCCGTCACCGGGCAGCGGGCCCGCGAAGCGGCCCACCGCGCGCGGGCCGAGCGCGCCGGTGGGTCCGGGCGCCCGGCCGACCGTGCTGCGCACCTTCCCGTCGGCCGGGTCCAGTACGTACAGCCCGTTCTCGTTGACCCCGGTGGTGTCCGGCAGATCCGCCGAACCGACGTACAGCTTGCCGGAGTCGGGGTGCAGGAGCAGGTCGCGGGGCCGTCCCGTGGTGGTGAACTGCGCCACCGCCCGGTAGCTCGCGGTGGCGGCGGGCGCACCGCTCGCGGCGGACGCCGCGGTGCCCGCCGCGAGCGCGCCGAGGACGACGGCGACCGAGGTGACGGCGGTGGCCGTGACGGTGGCGCCGACGATGCTGTGATGGCGGAGTGTCATGGGATCGACCGGTCGACCGGGGCGGCTAGTTGAAGGTCACCGGGGCGTGCACGTCGTACGCGCGGTTCCCGGAGTTGAAGTGGTCGGCGCGGGTGACGACCGCGCATTCCACGGTCTCGCCGCAGATCTGGCCGTTGCCCAGGTCGGCCTTGACGTGGATGGTGACGCTGAAGCTGCCGCCGGGCCCGAAGACGGAGGTGTTGGGGAGCGTGCCGCCGCCGACGTTGGAGACCCAGTGGGAGGCCCCGGTGGTGCCGGCCTGGTCCGAACCGCCCAGGCACGGCGTGGGCTTGGCCGCGCCCTGGGCGCCGCTGACCGCGCAGAGACCGACGTAGACGCCCTTGGCGGTGTTGTAGCCGCTGCCGGTGACGGTGATGTTCTGGCCCGTCGCGGCGGCGGCGCCGGGCGCGGTGAGCGAGAGGTGGTAGGTCGCGCCGCCGTCGGTGACCGTGCGGGTCGAGGTGGCGGCCGAGGCGGAGCCGGCCATGCCCAGGGCCACGGCGAGGGTGGCGGTGGCGGCGACGGCCGTGCGGACGAGGTTGCGGGCGGCGGTGCGGGGCGTGCGGGCGGCACTCATCGGGGAACACCTTTCGGGCGCGGAAGCAGGGGTGGGAAGGCCGGAGGACGGCGCGGAGCCCGCCCCGTCCATCTCGACTTAGGTGAGGCTAACCTAATTTCGATCAAGATGGGAAGGGTGGTTCCGGCCGTCCGGACCCGGCCGCTCCGTCGGGAACTCCGCCCGCTCCACGACCGGTTCGCCCTCCGCCACCCGCACCTGCGGCGCGCGCCGGTGGGCCCGGGCCCTACCGCGGGTAGTACCGGGCGACCGTCTCCCGCACCTCCTCGAAGAGGAAGGGACCCTCCTGCGGTACGGGCGGTCGCCCGCTGCCCGGCCTGATGCCGGCCAGCTGCTCACCGGACAGCGCGAACACCACCCGCCGCAGGCCCGCCTGCCGGATGGCCGCCGCGCACATCCCGCACGGCTCGCAGCTGGTGTACAGCGTGGTGCCCGCCGCCGTGGGCGCGTCCAGCTCCCGCGCGGCCCAGCGCGCCAGCTTCAGTTCCGGATGCGCGGTGATGTCCGCGTCGCCGCGGGTCGTGTTGCGCTCCTGCGCCAGCACCGCCCCGTCCGGCCCCGCCAGCAGTGCGCCGAAGGGGGGATCGCCGCGCTCGCCCGCCTCTCCCGCGAGCGCGATCGCCCGCCGCAGGAAGGCCCGGTCCTCGGGTGTGGTCATGACGGGTGCTCCGTTCCGGTGCGTGGTGAGGGGGTGAGGTGCGCGGCCACCGTCGCCAGTGCCTGCCAGGCCGCTTCCGGGTGGCACGTCTGGCGGGGGTCGCCGCCGTAGGGGTCGAGGATCACGGCCTCGGCGCCCAACGACCGCAGGGCGGCGAGGTCTTCGACGACCTGCCCGATCGTTCCCTGCCCGGCGAGCCGGTCCGGCCCGACGACCGGCCGCGCCGTGAGCCCGAGGGCGATCCGGGGCGCGAGGGCGGGCGCGGGCCGCCCCAGGTCGTCCGCGTGCGCGGCGAGCCGCACCGCCGCCTCGCGCAGCCACGCCACGGTGGGGCGCAGCGGATGCCACGCGTCGCCGAAGCGCACGGCCCGGCGCTGACCCGCGTCGCTGTTGCCGCCGACCCACACCGGGATCGGCCGGTCCCCGTATCCGGCGGTGTCCGCCCAGGCCTCGCGGAGGCCGCGCAGGTGGTCGTCGGTCAACCGGCCCCGCCGCGCGAAGGGGACGCCCAGGGCCGCGAACTCCTGCCGCGCCCAGCCCGCCCCGATGCCCAGGACCAGGCGTCCGCCGCTCAGTTCGTTGACGTTGGCCGCCATCCGGGCCGTGAGCAGCGGGTGCCGGTAGGGAGCGATGAGCACCGTCGTGCCGAGCCGGACCCGGGTGGTCAGGCCGGCGAGCCAGGACAGGGTGGTGAACGGTTCGTAGAAGGGCGCGGGATAGCGTGCGGCGACGTCGGGCGTGATGGCCACGTGGTCCGAGACCATCAACAGGTCGTAGCCCAGGTCCTCCACGGTCCGGGCCCAGCCGCGCAGGACTCCCGGATCGGTGCCGGGGCCGAAATTGGGGACGTTCACTCCGATCTTCACACCGTCGAGCCTAGCCAGGCGGCGGGACCCGTAGAAGTGACTCCCGCCTGCGCCAGGGCAGTTCGGCCGTGGATCCGCCGGTATTCTGGCCCGATGACCGAGACTCTTGACGCGACGGACTGGGCGATCCTGAGGGAGGTCCAGAGCGAGGGCCGGGTCGCCTTCACGGAGCTGGCCCGACGGGTGAACCTGAGCGCCTCCGCGACGAAGGAGCGGGTGCGGCGGCTGGAGGAGGCCGGGGTGATCACGGGGTACCGGGCGGACGTGGACCTGGAGCGGACCGGGTACGGCGTGCTGGCGGTGGTCCGGCTCAAGTACCCCGGCCCGGGCACCCGGCACGAGCCGCTGCGGCGCCTGTTGGAGGCGCGCCCGGAGATCCTCGAATGCCTGCGCACCACCGGGGACGACTGCTACGTCCTCAAGGTGGCGACCACCTCGATGGGCCACCTGGAGGAGGTGGTCGACGAGCTGGCCGCCTTCGGCAGCACCACCACCAACCTCGTCCTCAGCCGCCCCCTCCCCCTCCGCGGCCCGCGCCCTCCCGGCCCGACCGCCTCCTAGGACCCGCCGTCGGCGTCCCGGTACGTCTCCAGCAGCCGCAGCCAGATCTCGCTCATCGTCGGGAACGCGGGAACCGCGTGCCACAGCCGGGCGATCGGTACCTCCCCGACCACCGCCACGGTGGCCGCGTGCACCAGTTCGGCGGTCCCCGGGCCCACGAAGGTGGCGCCCAGGAGGACTTCGCGGTCGAGGTCCACGACCATCCGGGCCCGGCCCCGGTACCCGTCGGCGTACAGCCCCGCCCCGGACACCCGCGCGAGGTCGTAGTCGACGGCGCGCACCCGGTGACCCGCCCGTTCGGCCTCCGCGACGGTCAGCCCGACCGCCGCCGCCTCGGGGTCGCCGAACACCACCTGCGGTACGGCGACGGTGTCCGCGGTGGCCGCGTACGGGCCCCAGCGCCCCTCGTCCGCCCCGGTCGCGGTGCCTGCCGCCCGGGCGGCGATGGCGGCCCCCGCGATCCGCGCCTGGTACTTGCCCTGATGGGTGAGCAGCGCACGGTGGTTGACGTCCCCGACCGCGTACAGCCAATCGGTGCCGGGCACCCGGCAACTCTCGTCGACCGCGATCCACCCACCGGGCTCCAGGCCCACGGTGTCGAGGCCGATGTCGTCGGTGCGCGGCACCCGACCGGTGGCCATCAGGAGTTCGTCGCCCTCCAGGGTCTCCCCGCCGGTGAGCACGACCGTGACGGGCCCGGTCGCCCCGTCGCGCACCACGGCCTCCACGTCCACGCCCGTACGGACCTCCGCGCCCGCTTCCCGCAGCGCCTCGGCGACCAGTTCCCCGGCGAAGGGCTCCATCCGGGGCAGCAGCCCCGCGCCGCGCACCAGCAGCGTCACCCGCGAGCCGAGGGCCTGCCACGCGGTGGCCATCTCGACCGCCACCACCGAACCCCCGACGATCAGCAGCCGCTCCGGGGCCTGCCCGGCCGAGGTCGCCTCGCGACTGGTCCACGGACGGGCCCCGGCCAGCCCCGGCAGGTCGGGCAGCAGCGCCCGGGTGCCGGTCGCCACGACCACGGCCTGCCGGGCGGAGAGCACCGTGTGCTCCCCCTCGGGGCTGGTGACGGCGATCTTCCGGATCCCGTAGAGGCGGCCGTGCCCCCGGTAGAGGTCCACGCCGATGGACGCGAGCCAGTCGCGTCCGCCGTCGTCCTTCCAGTTGCTCGTCCAGTAGTCCCGGTGGGCCAGCACGGCCGCCGCGTCGAGCGGCCCGCGGACGGCGTCGGCCAGCCCCGGCACCTTGCGCGCGTCCGCGCGCGCGAGGGCCGGGCGCAACAGTGCCTTGCTGGGCACGCAGGCCCAGTACGAGCACTCCCCGCCGACGAGTTCGCTCTCCACCAGCGCCGCGCTCAGCCCGGCCGCCCGGACCCGGTCGACGACGTTCTCCCCGGCCGGTCCTGCGCCGAGGACCAGCACGTCGTACTCCACCGCTTGTGACATACACACCTTCCAGGGGTTCCGCACGGTCCACCAGGACCCGCGGGAATCCCGGTCAGGGGCTCGTACCGGGTCACTGTACGTGCGGCCCGCGGGAGGTGCGGAGGATCCGGGCGGCCCGGCGTGGTGCTACGCCTGCGCGGGGGGCTCGGCCGGGCCCGCCCCCTCGGTCTTCGCCTTCTCCGCGGCGATCTTCGTGCGGACCTCGTCCATGTCCAGCGCGCGGGCCTGGCCGATGACGTCCTCCAGCATGGCCTCGGGCAGCGCCCCCGGCTGGGCGAAGATGGCCACCTGGTCCCGGATGATCATCAGGGTCGGGATCGACCGGATGTCGAAGGCGGCCGCCAGCTCCTGCTGCGCCTCCGTGTCCACCTTCGCGAAGACCAGGTCGGAGTGGGTCTGCGACGCCTTCTCGTAGACCGGGGCGAACTGCCGGCAGGGACCGCACCACGACGCCCAGAAGTCGATCAGCACGAACTCGTTCTCGCTGACCGTCCGGTCGAAGTTCTCCTTGGTGAGTTCGACTGTAGCCACGGTTTCCAGACCTCCGTTTGTCGCGCTTCCTGCTCCCTGGAACGAACGGGGCCCCGCAGGCATTCCGCGACCCCGCGACCGGGGCCGGTCGGGTCAGAACGGGTGGCCGGCCGGGGTGCGGCGGACCGTCGTCCAGCGCAGCTCCGTGAAGGCGTCGAGGTTGGCCTCGCCGCCGAACCGGGCCCCGTTGCCGGAGGCGCCCACACCGCCGAAGGGGGCGACCGCCTCGTCGTTCACCGTCTGGTCGTTCACGTGCACGATCCCGGTGGGGATCCGATCGGCCAGCTCCAGCCCGCGCGCCGCGTCACGGGTGACCACGCCGAGGGAGAGCCCGTACGGGCCCGCCGAGGCGAGGCCGATCGCCTCCTCCTCCGTGGCGAAGGAACGTACCGGCGCCACCGGCCCGAAGACCTCCCGCGCGTACGCGGGGGTGTCGTCGCCGACGCCCGCGAGCACCGTCGGCCGGTAGAAGAGGTCCTGGTGGGTGCCGCCGGCGAGCAGCTTCGCGCCCCGCTCGGTGCTCGCCTCGACCAGCGCGTGGACCCGCTCCAGCTGGGCGCGGTCGATCAGCGGCCCCAGGTGCACCTGTTCCCGGTACGGGTCCCCCACCACCAGCGCCTCGGCCCGGGCGGCGAGCCGCTCGACGTACTCGTCGTAGAGCGACGCGTGCACGAGGTGGCGGCCCGCGGTCATGCAGATCTGGCCCTGGTGGAAGAAGGACCCCCAGGACGCCTGGGCCACGGCGGCCTCGACGTCCGCGTCGGCCAGCACGACCAGCGCCGAGTTGCCGCCCAACTCCAGGTGCGCGCGCTTGAGGTGACGACCGGCCGACTCCCCGACGGTGCGGCCGCTCGCGGTGGAGCCGGTGAAGGAGACGACGCGCACCAGCGGGTCGGCGACCACCGCCGCCCCGGTGTCCGCGTCCCCGGGCAGGACGTGCAGCAACCCGGCCGGCAGCCCGGCGGCGGCGAAGACCGCGGCGAGCGCGAGCCCCCCGCACACGGCGGTGCGCCGGTCCGGCTTGAGCAGCACGGCGTTGCCGAGGGCGAGCGCGGGCGCGACCGAGCGGATGGCGAGGATCAGCGGGGCGTTGAAGGGGGCGATCACCCCGACGACCCCGGCCGGAGTGCGCCGGGTGTACGAGAGCCGGGGCGCCTCGGTCGCCAGCACCTGCCCGGTCGGGCGCGAGGCCAGCGCCGCGGCCTCGTAGCACTCCTGGGCCGCGACGTGCAGTTCGAAGTCCGCCTTGCCGGGGATCGAGCCGGATTCGCGGATCAGCCACCCGCGCAGTTCTTCGGCGTGGGCGGTGAAGAGGTCGCCCGCCCGGCGGAGCACCGCGGCGCGCTCCAGGTGCGTGGCGTGCGCCCAGTCACGCTGCGCGGCCCGGGCCCGTACGGCGGCCTCGGCGACGTCGGGGGCCGAGGCCAGGTCGAGGGTGGCCAGGGTGCGGCCGGTCGCCGGTTCGACGACCGGTGCCGTACCCCCGGCCAGGGTCGGTCCGTCCTGCCAGAGCTGCGGATCGAGGAGCGGCATGGCGCGGGGCCTCCGATGGGTGGGGCGGAGCTGCGGGGGTGGGGGGCGGCACGCGCCATCGTGTCAGAACGGAGTTCCCAATTCTGTTCACTTATTGGGCAGTTGCCGCCGGCACGTGTCCGGAATCGATCGCGTGTCCGTGCGGCCCGCCGACCCCGCGCCCCGGCGGCTCCCGGCCCCCGCCCCGGCCCGTCAGCGCTCCAGCACGAGGGCGATGCCCTGACCCACCCCGATGCACAGCGCGGCCATCCCCGTCCCCGAACCGGCAGCCGCCAACTGGTGGGCGACCGAGCCCGCGAGCCGGGCCCCGGAGGCGCCCAGCGGGTGGCCCAGCGCGATGGCCCCGCCGCGCGGGTTGACCACGCCGCGGTCCAGCTCGGGCCAGGCCTCCAGACAGCCCAACGCCTGCGCGGCGAAGGCCTCGTTGAGCTCCAAGGTGGTCAGGTCCGCGAAGCCGCGGCCCGCCTTCTCCAGGGCCCGCCGGACCGCCTCGACCGGCCCCAGCCCGAAGAGCTGCGGCTCGATCCCGGTGACCGCGGAGGCCCGGATCCGGGCGAGCGGCTCGCGCCCGGTCGCCGCGAGCCCCGCCTCGTCGGTGAGCAGCAGGGCCGCGGCCCCGTCGTTGAGCGGGGAGGCGTTGCCCGCGGTGACCGTGCCCCGGCCGTCGGTGCGGAAGGCCGGCTTCAGCCGGGCGAGGGCCTCCATGGTCGAGCCCTCCCGGATGCACTCGTCGCGCAGCAGGTCGACGCCGGGGTACGGGACGACCTCGGCCGCGTACTCCCCCGCCGCCCAGGCGGCGGCGGCCTTGCGGTGGCTCTCCAGGGCGAAGGCGTCCTGGGCCTCGCGGGTGAGGGCGTACTTGTCCGCGACCAGTTCCGCGCCCTCGCCCAGCGACCCGGTCCACTCCTGCGGCATCCGGGGGTTCGTCATCCGCCAGCCCAAGGTGGTGGACCACATCTGCTGGTGGGCCGCGGGGAAGGCCCGCTCCGGCTTCTGCATCACCCAGGGGGCGCGGGTCATGGACTCCACCCCGCCCGCGATCGCCACGCAGGCGTCACCGAGGGCGATGGCGCGGGCCGCCTGGATCACGGCCTCCAGGCCCGATCCGCAGAGCCGGTTGACGGTGACCCCGGGGACCGTGACCGGCAGACCGGCCAGCAGTACCGCCATGCGGGCGACGTCCCGGTTGTCCTCTCCGGCGCCGTTGGCGTCGCCGAAGACCACGTCGTCGATCCGCGCGGGGTCGAGCGCGGGCGTACGGTCCACCAGGGCGCGGACCACGTGCGCGGCCAGGTCGTCCGGGCGCACCCCGGCGTAGGCACCGCCGAACTTGCCGATCGGGGTACGGACGGCGTCGACGATGTAGACGTCGCGGATGCGCATGCGGGGTCTCCTGGGCAGATCCGTGCGGGCGCGCCGGTGGGCGCGCCCGCAGTCTCCGTCCCCGGCTCGCGGCCTGTCAACGCCCCCCGGCGCCGCCCTGACCTGGCCGGCCGCCCCGCGCGCCGGCCGCACCGCCCCGATCTCCGGGTTCCGACCGCCCTTCCGTGCTGGGCGCGCTCACGGGCCGGGGACGAGGTCATGGTTCCCGCACTCCGCCGCGGCCGGGGCTGCCACACTGTGTGCCGCCTTGTCGCCGTTCATGATCGGAGAGTTCCGTGCCCGAAACGCCTTCCTCTGACGACCGGAAGCTTCAGTCCCATGCCCTCGAGCTGACCCTCTCGGGTGAGGCCACGGTCGCGGCGGCCGCGATCGACACCGGCCTCGAGGCTGACGCCGTCATCAACCTGCCCATCACCGGCGAGCCCAGCTAGCGGACCGACCGTTCCGGCGCGTCGGCGGGTCCGCGGACGCGCCGGAACCGCGGGGCGTGCACGGCTGCGAGTGATCGCGTGCCGGGTCAGCCAAAGCCCGGACGAGGGCCGCCCGTCGCGCGCAGCCGTCACGGAAGCGCGGTCGGAACCATCGCCGCGCCCCGTGCCGCGCCCGGCCCGGCCCCTCGCCCGGGCCCCGAGCGCTCAGGTGGACTCGCGGGGGACGGCGCGCGCGGCCAGCAGGTCGCGGCGGGCCGGTACCTCCGAGGGTTCCCGCACCGCCCGGTCCACCAGCGACGCGAGGTGGTCGCCCGTGGGCATCTCGATCCGCACCGTGCTCAGGCGCGGCCGCAGGAGGCGGCCGAGCAGCAGGTCGTCGGCGCCCATCACGGCCACGTCCTCGGGCACCCGCAGCCCCGCGTCCTGGAGGGCGCGCATGAGGAGCATCGCGTACTCGTCGTTGTAGGCGAAGACGGCATCGGGGGCGTTTTCCGGCCACGTGGCCGCGAGGGCCCGCGCCGATTCCTCGGTGTAGGCCATCGGCAGCGGCTCGATGGCGGCCGCACCGGCGGCCGCCGCCCGGGCGCCGGCCAGGCGCGGCGCGGAGAAGAGTTCCAGGCCCGCCTCCTCGGGGACGATCACACCGATCCGGCGGTGGCCGCGCTCGACGAGGTGGGCCGCGGCCCGGGCGCCGACCTCGGCCTGGTCCATGACGAGCGCGTGCGCCCCGGCGACGCCGACCGGCCCCAGCGTGATCACGGCGCGGGCACCGGCCCGCTTGAGGGTCTCGACGTTGTGGGCGCTCAGGACGATCTCGCCGAGGGAGATCACCGCCACGGGCCGCAGCTCGGCCCAGGCGCGGGCAGCCTGGTCCCCGGTGAGGCCGAGGCTGCCGTACTGGACGACCGTGTAGTCGAGCCGGCGCAGCGCCCACTGGAGCTCGTTGAAGAAGGCGCTGTACAGCGGCCCGGCCGGGACGTGCGAGGTGGGCAGCAGCACGATCCGGGTGTGCCCGGCCCGCAGACTGCGGGCGGCCGCGTGCGGGACGTAGCCCAGCTCCTCCGCGGCCTCGCGCACCTTGCGGCGGGTCGGCTCGCTGATGCGCACGGCCTCGGCGTTGTTCAGGACGTACGAGACCGTGGCGCGCGAGACACCGGCGAGCCGGGCCACGTCGGCGCTGGTCGGCGCGGCGGGCAGCGCGGGGGCGGGCGACACGGGAGGGGCGGCGGCCGCGGCGGCGACCAGCTCGGTGGCGGCGGGCGCGGCGGCGACGACCTCGGTGGCGGCGGGCGGTCCGGGCGCGGCGGGGCCCCGCGTGGACCCCGGGACGGGCGGCGGGGGCGGCGCCGAGGGGGCGGACGACTGCGGCGACGGTCGCTTCGGGGACGACTTCGGTGAGGGAGGCATTGCCGTGGCATCTTTCCAGACCGGTGGGGCTCGGGGGCTAGCGGATGGCCGGAATCGGATGCTACACAGTGGTTACACGATTCATTGACACGTGTAACCCGGTCGTCACAACCCCTGCACCGACCGTGCCGCAACCCGTGTCGCACCGTGCCGCCGCCCCGTCGTGTTCCGACGCACCCCCGCCGTCACGACGGGGCGGCGCGCACCCCCTCACCCGCCCGACATCCCTGCCCAGGAGGGCACCGTGGCCGTCTCCTCCCCCGGCACCGGCACCGCCGACGCCACCCCCGCCGCATCCGCCGCCGCGCCCTCGACACCCGCGCCCGCACGCGGCCTGCTCCCCCTGCTCCTCATCGGCAACACCGCGATGTACGCGCTCTACATCGGAGTCGCCGGCATCCTGCTCGCGCTGCAGGTCGAACACATCGACCCGGCGAACAAGGTCGCCAACTTCGGCCTGATCGCGGGGGTCTCCGCGGTCTTCGCCACGGTCTTCAACCCGGTCGCGGGCGCCCTCTCGGACCGCAGCGGCCGCCGCAACCCCTGGATCCTGGGCGGCGGCCTCGCGGCGGTCCCCGCGATGTTCCTCCTCGGGCTCGCCGACACGATCCTGCTGATCACCATCGCCTGGTGCCTCGGCCAGGCCGTGATGAACGTCTACCAGGCCGCCATCACCTCCGTGGTCCCCGACCGGATCCCGGTCGGCGCCCGCGGCAAGGCCTCGGCCGCGGTCGGACTCGGCCTGCCCTTCGGCTCGACCCTGGGCGCCCTGCTGGGCGCGGCCTTCTCCGACGACTACCGCACCGGCTACCTGGTCTTCGGCGCGGTCGTGGCGGGCGCCGCCGTGCTCTTCACGGCGAGCAGCCGCGAGCAGCGCCTCCCGGCCCGCGCCCCGCTGCCCGTCCGCGCCCAACTGGCCGCCTTCGTCGGTGCGTTGCGCGACCACGACTTCCGGTGGGCCTTCATCGGGCGCGCGCTGCTGGTCCTCGGGTACTTCTCGGTGAGCGGCTACCAGCTGTACATCCTCCAGGACCACACCCTGCTGCCCGCCGGCATGGAGCCGGAGGAGGCGGTGGCCCTCCTGATGCCGCTGACCAGCGTCGCGATGGTGGTCTCGACGGTCCTGGGCGGTTACCTCTCCGACCGCTTCGACCGGCGCAAGCTCTTCGTCGGCGCCTCCGCGCTGCTGTCGGCCGTCGCGCTCCTCATCCCGGCCCTGTCGGCGAGCTGGTCGGCGATGCTCGCCTTCTCCGTGGTCAACGGCCTCGCCTTCGGCAGCTACATGGCCGTCGACACGGCGCTGGTGACGATGGTGCTCCCGAAGGCCGAGGACGCGGCCCGGGACATGGGCGTCCTCAACATCGCCAACGCCGGACCCCAGATCGTCGCGCCGTTCGTGGCCTCGGTGATCGTGTCCGTCAGCGGCGGGTACACCGCCCTGTTCGTCATCGCGGCGGTGCTCTCCATCGCGGGGGCGCTGGCCGTGAAGCCGATCCGCGGCGTCCGCTGACGACCGCTCACCGGCAGACTCGTACGACACACCCGCACCACGCACCACGCGTCCCGCAGAAAGGCACTCCGTGCAACTCCACACCCACACCTGGGGCGAGGGCGACCGCGTCGCCCTGCTCGTCCACGGCATCATGTCCGACCACCGCACCTGGCGCCGGGTCGGCCCCGCGCTCGCCGCCCTCGGGTACCGCGTCATCGCGGTCGACCTGCGCGGCCACGGGGCCAGCGGCCGGGGCGACTACACCCCGCAGGGCTTCGCCGACGACCTGGTCGAAACCCTCCCCGCCGGGGCGGACCTCGCCCTCGGCCACTCCCTCGGCGGCCTCACGCTCTCCCTGGCCGTGGACCGGCTGCGGCCGCGGCGCGCGGTGTACTCCGACCCGGCCTGGCACCTGGCCCCGCTCGGCGAGGGCTTCGGCCCCGAGATGTTCGCCGCGTTCAAGTCGGCGTCCAAGGAGCGGATCCGGATGCTGAGCCCGCGCTGGGAGGAGGCCGACGTGGACGTCGAGCTGCTCACCCTGGCGGCCTGGGACGAGGCCACCGCGCTGTGCCTGGCCCCCCTGGCCGGTACGGACCTGCTGCCCGCCGCGCCGGTGGTGCCGTCCCTGGTCCAGCTGGCCGATCCGAGCTTCCTGATCGACGCGGAGCGCGGCGCCGTCCTCACCTCCCGCGGGTTCGAGGTCCGTTCGGTGCCGGGCGCCGGTCACACCATCCACCGCGACGACTTCGAGGGCTTCATGACCTCGCTTGAAGGATGGATATAGCAAGCTTCCAGAACTCCCCGTTACGGTCGGTATACCGATGAGTAACGGGGAGGTCCGGTTTCGATGACCACAGTTCCTGGCACGGTTCCTGGTAGGGCTCCTGGTACGACGACCGCGCTCCTGGCCCCGGGCACCACGGCCGTCCTGGCTCCCGGCTCGCCGCCGGGCCCGCCCCCCTTCCCGACCCCGCACCGGGTGCCCGGCCTCGCCGACATGGTCAGGGCGCTCGCCGACGGCAGCGTGACCTCGCGCTGGCTCACCGAACAGTGCCTGGAGCGGATCGAGGCCTCGCAGCCGGAGCTGAACGCGTTCCGGATCGTGCACTCCGAGGCGGCCCTCGCGGAGGCGGACGCGGCCGACCGGCGGCTCGCCGCCGGGGAGCGGCTCCCGCTGCTCGGCGTGCCGCTCGCGGTCAAGGACGACATGGACGTGGCGGGGCTGCCGACGGCCTTCGGGTGCGCCGGTGACTTCCCGCCGAAGGCCGAGGACAGCGAGGCGGTACGCCGCCTGCGCGCCGCGGGCGCGGTCGTCGTCGGCAAGACGCAGACCCCGGAGCTGGGCCAGTGGCCGCTCACCGAGGGACCCGCCTTCGGCGCGACCCGCAACCCGTGGAACCCGGCCTTCACCCCCGGCGGCTCCTCGGGCGGATCGGCGGCCGCCGTCGCCGCCGGGCTGATCCCGGCCGCGCTGGGATCGGACGGCGCCGGTTCCATCCGGATCCCGGCGGCCTGGACGCACCTGGTCGGCATCAAACCGCAGCGCGGCCGCATCTCCACCTGGCCCGAGCCGGAGGCCTTCCGCGGGCTGACGGTCAACGGCGTGCTGGCGCGTACGGTCGCGGACGCCGCGCTCCTGCTGGACGCGGCCAGCGGGTCCCACCGCGGCGACCTGCACCGGCCCGCGCCGATCTCCGCCTCCCGGGCCGCCCGCACCGAACCGGGGCGGCTGCGGATCGCGCTCGCCTTCGCGATGCCGTTCACCGGCACCTCCAAGTCGCTGGACCCCTCGATCCGCCGCGCCGTGGAGCGGCTGGCCGGGCGGCTGGAGGAGCTGGGTCACGAGGTGGCCCTGGAGGACCCCCGGTACGGGCAGATCGGGCTGAGCTTCATACCCCGCGCGACCGGGGGCGTGCACGAGTGGGCCGCCCGGGTGCCGGATCCCTCGCTGCTGGACCCGCGGACGAGCGAGGCGACGCTCATGGGGCGGATCCTCAGCGGCCTGCCCCTGCGGGCGGCCCGCCGCGCGGAGGCCCTGCACCAGCACCGGATCGGGGAGATCTTCAACCGCTACGACGTGGTCCTCACCCCCACGACCGCCACCGCCCCCCTGCGCGTCGGCGCCCTGGAGGACCGGGGTTCCCTGGACACCGAGCGGGCGATCATCGCGGCCTGCCCGTACGCCTGGCCCTGGAACGTCCTCGGCTGGCCGGGCGTGAACGTCCCGGCGGGCTTCACCCCCCAGGGGCTCCCCGTGGGCGCGCAACTGCTGGGCCCCGAGGCCTCGGAGCCGCTCCTCATCTCGCTCGCGGCCCAGCTGGAGGCGGCGGAGAACTGGCAGTCCCACTGGCCACGTTGGTCCGCCCCGCTGGGAGCGGCGACCGCAGCGGCCCCGGGTCCGGGTCCGGTCTAGGGCGTGTTTCGAAAGTAGCGCCGGGCGCCCGAAGGGCGCGGCTCGCGGCGTCTGGTGCCGTGCCTCGCAAGGCGGAGGATCGCCCGCCTACTGGACGTAATCGGGCGTTCCGACAACGCCGCGAGGCGCGGTACCAGGCGTCGCGAGCCAGGCGGGACTTTCGAAACACGCCCTAGGTCGGGGCACCGCCGCGGCACGTCCCGCACCGGCCGCGCCCGCTCACCGCTAACCTCTGCCGGATGACGGCACTTTCGCACCACACCCCGCACACCGACCAGCCCCACCAGCCCGGCCGCGACGGCGCCGGGGCGACCGCCGAGGTCGATCCGCGCGCCATCGGGCCCGTCCGCACCTCCTACGCACCCGACCACGACGGGGACCCCGACCCCGGCGAGATCGTGTGGACCTTCGTCCCCTACGAGGAGAACGACGGCCGGGGCAAGGACCGGCCGGTGCTGGTCGTGGCCCGCGAGACCGACCGCGACACCGTGTTGGCCGTACAGCTCTCCAGCAAGCGCCACGACCACGACCGCGAATGGGTCCCGATCGGGACCGGGCCCTGGGACGCGTCCGGACGGGAGTCCTGGGTGGACGTGGACCGGGTGCTGCGCGTGCACGACGCCGGTATGCGGCGCGAGGCGTGCGCCCTGGACCGCGGCCGCTTCCACCTGGTCGTCGACCGCCTGCGCGAGCGGTACGGCTGGGCCTAGGGCGCCTCTTTCGGATCTTGCCGGGCCGGGCGCTGTCAGTGGTCGCTGGCAGCATCCCGTGGATGACGGACACCACGGCATTCGACTGGCGGCCCTTCCTGCTCAAGTGGAGCGGAGAGTGGGCGGATTCCTTACCGGACGCCTCGCCGGACGGTGGCGGCCGGGGCGCGCGGGACGAGGCCGCCGCGCGCGCCCGATGGTTGGGCTTCCCGCCCGCCGCCGAGGAGCGGATCGCGGCCATGGAGGAGCGCCTCGGCCGCCGGATGCCCCCGTCCTACCGGGAGTTCCTGGCGGTCAGCGACGGGTGGCGGCACGCGGGCGGGTTCGTGTGGCGGCTGGCGGGGACCGCGCGGGCTCGCTGGCACGACAACGCGTCCGGGCTGGCGGAGGTGTTCGAGGCGTACCTCGACAAGGACGCCGGTGCCGAGCGGCGGCGGGAGGCGGGCCTCTGGCGGCGCGGGTTGCAGCTCGACGTGGAGTCCGATGCCACCCGGGTCCTGATGGACCCCGAGGACGTGGACGAGAACGGCGAGTGGGCCGTGTACACCTGGGCGGGCTGGCGGGCCGCGCCGCCCGAGCGGTACGCCGACTTCGGCGCGTTCATGCGGGACATGCACCGGGAGTTCCACTCCCTGCGGGCGCGCCCGGCCGAGGGGGAGCCGGAGTTCGCCAACGAGACGACCCGGGAGCTGGACGCCCTCGTGAACGGCGCCCGCCAGGAGGCGCTGCGCGGCGGATGGGAGCGGGCCCTGGTCGCCCTGGACGGGGCCAAGGGCTACGGCAGGCCGCGCGCCGCCGCGCTCGGCGACCAGATCCGCCGGCTGCTCGGGCAGGCCCACGCGGTGTCCTTCGAGGACCTCGTGACGGACCCCCGGTACGCGCCCGAACTGTTGCCGCCGCTGCTGGCGGCGCACGCGCGCCACGGGGGCTCCGCGCCGAGGTTCGCGGTGCCGGGCACCGACGAGGGCGTGGTGGACCTGGCCCGCGTGCTGCTGGAGCGCCTGCGGGGCGGCCTGTACCGGTACGCGGCGACCGGAGCGTACGGGGAGGCCGTCGAGCGGGCCCGGGAGCTGGCCCGGTGGGGCGACACCGACGGGGCGTGGCGGACGCTGCGGGAGGCCCTGCCCCGGTGGGAGCCGTGCGGGCCGGACCACCTGGCGCCGCTGGGCTGGGTGGCCGACCCGCTGCTCGGGCCGCTGCTCACCCCGGAGCGGGGCCGTGAGCTGCTGGCCACGCCGAGGGGCGGGGCGCGGGGCGCGGTCCCGGAACCGGCGGCCGGGCTCGACCCGGGCGGCCTGGCCTGGCTCGCGGAGCCGGATCCGAGCGGACGGCGCGGCTCCTACCGGTTCGTCCTGGTGGAGGGGGTGGAGCCGACGGAGCTGCCCGGACGGCTCGCGGACGGTGGCCCGGAGGGGGAGGGCCTCCTCCTCCAGCTGCCGATGACCTCCTGGGAGGCCCGCGACAGGGCCCTGCGGGGCCGGTGGCGGTCCTCGTCCCACGACGACCGGGCGCTCGTGTCGGTCGGGCACGCCGGTGAGGGCTGGAGCTTCGCCTTCGACGGCCACCCCGCCCCCTTCGACCGGCAGCGGCTGCGCTCCCCCGCCGCGGCCGCCGGGGCGGGCACCCGAGCGGTGGTGGTGTGGAGCGGGCTGCGAGCGGACGGCGGTGAGCCCTTCTTCCACCTGTCGGTGGCCCGGGACGGTGTCGAGCGGTACGCGTTCACGTACGCGGAGGGTGGGCTCCGCACCACCGGAGCGATCCCGGCGGGGCTGGACCCGCACCGGTTCTTCGACGACCCGCGCGGCGCCGCCGCGACGGAGCGCGCGCTGCTGGAGGCGGTGACCGGGGAGTTCGGCGTCCGGCTGCCGCGGCACGCGCTCGCGCAGGGGCGCCTGCACACCTTCACCACCCGCTCCTGGACGCGGCCGCCCGCGGACGGTGGGACGTACACGTGGGTCCGCCACTAGGGCGTGTTTCGAAAGTAGCGCCGGGCGCCCGAAGGGCGCGGCGCGAGCCAGGCGGGACTCTCGAAACACGCCCTAGGGCGTGCCTCAGGCGGGGAAGGCCGCCTCGAAGGCCGGGCGCGGGCCCGGCGCGCGGTCCAGGATCCCGAACGCCACCCGGTCGAAGACGCCCGCGAACCGGCCCGTCAGCAGGGCCCGGAACGCCTCGGCGACCTCGGCCGGGTCGTTCATGAACACCCCGCACCCCCACGCCCCCAGCACCAGCCGCGGGTAGCCGTGCAGCGCCGCCACCTCCAGGACCCGCTCGGCCCGCCGGGCCAGCGCCGCCGGGATCTCGTGGGTCCGCTCGGGCTCCTGGCGGCGGATGGTGCCCGCGTTCGGAGCCGGGGAGGTGAGGAAGCCCGCCCGGAAGGGCTCCTCCAGCAGTTCGCCCCGGTCGTCGCGGAAGACCGGGACCCCGGGCGAGTGAATCACCCGGTCGGTGTAGAAGGTGCTCGGCTCGGCGCGGTGGGCCTCGTAGTACTCGCGGGCCTCCAGCAGCGTCTCGTAGAGCGCCGAAGCGCGGCACAGGGCCTCCTCCTGCGCCTTGGCCCCTCGGACGTATCCGCCCCCGGGATTGCGGGCCGAGGCGAAGTTGAGGACCGCGACCGGTCCGCCCGGGGCGAGCCTGCGGGCGGCGACCGTACTGCTCTCCCCGGTCACCTCGAACACGGTCTCCCGGCTCCGCGCTCCCTCCGGTTCGCCCTGGATGACCGGATTGGGGCCATATATCGTGGTTCCTGCCTTGGCTTTCGCCACGGCGGCGGCGAGCGCCACCTCCCGCCCCGACGGCGACCGGTACCCCCCGGCCGCCACGATCTGCGCGTTCCCCTGCGCGATGGCCCTCAATCTGCTGCTCATCCACCGATCCTCCGCAACGGGCACCGCAAGTGGCAACGCAATTACTTGCGCGAATCAGCACGGGTTTGCTCGATCTTGATGCGATCCGCACGCTTCACGCCCCGACCACGACGGGTAGGCAACGGTGACGTCACGGCTCACGACAGGAGAAGAGGATCCGGTCATGCCCCAGGACTCACCCCTGACGCACCTGCGCGCACATCCGCCGGGGTCGCCCCCCGGACGCGCCGCCGAGCACTCCCCGCGGCCGCTCACCGAGACCGCCGCCGAGGACCTCGTACGCGGCATCTGTTTCAAGACGGGCCCGCCCCGACTGCTCGGCGCCGAACTGGAGTGGCTGCTGCTGGACGCCGAGGACCCCGCGCGGCCGCTGCCGCCGGAGCGGCTCACCGCCGCCCACGACGCGGCGGCCGCACTGCCCCTGCGCTCCCGGTTCACCGTCGAACCGGGCGGCCAGCTCGAGCTCAGCTCACCGCCCGCCACCTCCCTGATGGGGTGCGTGGGCGACCTCCAGGCCGACCTGGACGCCGTGCGCGCCGCCCTGGGCGCCCAAGGCGTCGTGCTCGACGGGCTCGGGCACGATCTGCGCCGACCGCTGCGGCGACTGCTGGACAGTCCGCGCTACCGGGCCATGGAGACCTACTTCGACCGCACCGGACCGGCCGGGCGCGCCATGATGCGCGCGTCCGCCTCCGTGCAGGTCTGCGTCGACGCGGGCCACGAGGAACCCGGACCGCTCGGCCACGGCAGGCGCTGGCGCTCCGCGCACCTGCTCGGCGCGGTGCTGGTGTCGGCCTTCGCGAACTCCCCCGCCCACAGCGGCCCGTACGCGGGCTGGCGGTGTTCCCGCCAGGGCGTCTGGAGCGACCTCGACACCGCGCGCGCCCTCGCCCCACCGCTGGACGCCGACCCGCGCGGGGCCTGGGTGCGGCACGCGCTCGACACCGCGGTGATGTGCGTACGTCCGCAGGACCCGACCGGCCGCGACGGCGCGGCCGACCCGGGCGAGGCGGTCGCGGCGTGGGAGGTCCCGCGGGACCTGAGCTTCCGCGCCTGGGCGCGCGGCGCCGGGACCAGGCCGCCGACCGCCGCGGACCTCGACTACCACCTGACCACCCTGTTCCCGCCGATCCGGCCGCGCGGGCACCTGGAACTGCGGATGATCGACGCGCAGCCGGGCGCGGACGGCTGGCTGGTCCCGGTGGCCGTGGTGCACGCCCTGTTCGACGACCCGGAGGCCGCGGAGACGGCCTACCGCGTGGCGAAGGGGCTGGCCGACTCCTACGGCCCGGGGCCCGCGCCCCGCAATCCGCTCTGGCGCTCGGCGGCCCGGTACGGTCCGCGCGATCCGGAGCTGCGCGCGGCGGCCCGCGCGTGCTTCCGGGCCGCGACCGAGGCCCTGCCCCGGCTCGGCGCGGACACCCGGGTGCGGGACGCCGTCGGGGAGTTCACCGAACGGTTCGTGCGCCGCGGCCGCTGTCCGGCCGACGAGGTCGACGGCTTCGACGACGCACGGTCCCGGTCCGCCGCCCCGCCGCGCTCGTCGTGCCGCGCACCCGTCCGCACCCCCGTCCGCAAGGAGGAACGCCCGTGAGCGCCGCGACCGCCCCGCCCGGCGGGACCGACCAGCAGCCGCCGGGCGACCTGCGCGAACGGGCGGCCGCCGCGCTGATCGCCGCCCGGGCCCGGACGGCGGCGCTGACCGATCCGGTGACCGACGCCGACCTGAGCGCGCAGCACTCGCCGCTGATGTCCCCGCTGGTGTGGGACCTCGCGCACATCGGCAACCAGGAAGAGCTGTGGCTGCTGCGCCGCGTCGCCGGGCGCGCGCCGATGCGTCCCGAGATCGACCCGCTGTACGACGCCTTCGCGCATCCCCGCGCCCAGCGGCCCGCCCTGCCCCTGCTCGGGCCCGCCGAGGCCCGCGGCTACAGCGCCGAGGTGCGGGGGCGGGTGTTCGACCTGTTGGAGCGCACCGCCTTCGAGGGTTCGGCCCTGCTCGACGACGGCTTCGCCTTCGGCATGATCGCGCAGCACGAGCAGCAGCACGACGAAACGATGTTGATCACCCATCAGCTGCGGTTGGGCGGCCCGGTGCTGACCGCCCCGGAGCCCGGACCGGCGAGCGGCCCGGCGCCGTCGGCCGCCGAAGTCCTCGTTCCCGGGGGCCCCTTCACGATGGGGACCTCCACCGAGCCGTGGTCCCTGGACAACGAGCGTCCCGCGCACGTCCGCGACACCGACCCCTTCTGGATCGACACGGTCCCGGTCACCAACGCCGCGTACCTGGCCTTCATGGCGGACGGCGGCTACGGCGAGCCGCGCTGGTGGGCGGCCGAGGGTTGGGAGCAGATCCGGGCCCACGGCATCGAGGCCCCGCTGTTCTGGTACCGCGAGGCCGACCAGTGGCTGCGCCGACGCTTCGGCGTGGTGGAGCCGGTCCCGGTCGAGGAGCCGGTGCTGCACGTCAGTTGGTACGAGGCGGACGCGTACGCCCGGTGGGCCGGACGGCGGCTGCCGACCGAGACCGAGTGGGAGAAGGCCGCCCGCCACGACCCGGCGACCGGCCGCTCGCGCCGCTACCCGTGGGGCGACGCCGACCCCACGCCCGCGCACGCCAATCTGGGCCAGCGGCACCTGCGCCCGGCCGCCGCGGGCAGCTACCCGGCCGGGGCCTCCCCGCTCGGGGTGCGCCAGCTCATCGGCGACGTGTGGGAATGGACGGCGAGCGACTTCCTGCCGTACCCGGGCTTCAGGGCGTTCCCGTACCGCGAGTACTCCGAGGTGTTCTTCGGCCCGGAGCACAAGGTGCTGCGCGGCGGTTCGTTCGCGGTGGACCCGGTGGCCTGCCGGGGCACCTTCCGCAACTGGGACCTGCCGGTGCGCCGCCAGATCTTCGCCGGTTTCCGTACCGCGAGGGATGCCTGATGTGCCGTCACATGGCCTGGCTCGGGCCCGTGACACCGCTCGGCCGACTGCTGACCGAGCCGGAGCACTCCCTGGTGCGCCAGTCCTGGGAGCCGCGCCACCAGCGGTACGGCACGGTCAACGCCGACGGCTTCGGGGTGGGTTGGTACGCGGAGGGCGACCCGATACCGGCCCGCTACCGCAGGGCGGGCCCGGTGTGGGGCGACGCCGCTTTCGGCGACCTGGCCCGGGTCGTGCGCAGCGGGGCCGCGCTGGCCGCCGTCCGCGACGCGACCCTGAGCGGCGCGGACGGGGAGGCCGCGGCCGCGCCCTTCGCCGACGGGCCCTGGCTGTTCAGCCACAACGGAGCGGTCCGGGACTGGCCGGACTCGGCCGCCGCGGCGGCCGCGGCGCTACCGCCCCTGGAACTGCTCCAGTTGGCGGCCCGGTCCGATTCCGCGCTGGTGTGGGCGCTCGTACTGCGCGCCCTGCGGGCCGGTGCGGGTCCGGGGGACGCGCTGGTCGGACCGGTGCGGGAGCTGGCGGCCGCCGCTCCCGGGTCGCGACTGAACCTGCTGCTCACCGACGGCCACACGATCGCGGCGACGGCCTGGGGCGATTCGTTGTGGTACCTCGCCGACGCCCGCACGAGCCGCACGGTCGTCGCGTCCGAGCCCTACGACGACGACCCGCGGTGGTGCGAGGTGCCCGACCGGACCCTGCTGACCGCCTCCCGCACCCGGGTCGACCTGACCGCGATCAAGGAGATCCCCCCGCACGCGAGCACGCCGAAACCGAGCAAGGAGAACCAGGACAGTGAGTGAATTCCCGATGGGCGACTTCCGGTTGACCCGGACCCTCGACGAGAACGCGGCGGAGGCGGCGCTGCGCACCGATGTGCGCGAGGGGCTGACCGGCTCGCCCAAATCACTGCCGCCCAAGTGGTTCTACGACGCCCGGGGCAGCGAACTCTTCGAGGAGATCACCCGGTTGCCCGAGTACTACCCGACGCGCGCCGAGCGGGAGATCCTGCTGGAGCGGGCCGGGGAGATCGCGGCGGTCAGCGGCGCGCGCACGCTGGTGGAGCTGGGGTCCGGGTCCTCGGAGAAGACCCGGCACCTGATCGAGGCGCTGCCCGCGCTGGACACCTACATCCCGGTGGACGTGAGCGAGAGCGCCCTGCGGGGGGCGGCCGACGTACTGCTCTCGGACCGGCCGCGCCTGCGGGTCCACGCGCTGGTGGCGGACTTCACCCGGCCGTTGGCACTCCCGCCCTCGCCGGGGCCCCGGCTCGTGGTGTTCCTGGGCGGGACGATCGGGAACCTGCGGCCGGCCGAGCGGGCCGCCTTCCTCGCGTCCGTCCGGGCGATGCTCTCGCCCGGGGACGCGCTGCTGATGGGGACCGACCTCGTGAAGGACGAGGCGGTGCTGGTCGCGGCGTACGACGACGCACAGGGCGTGACGGCCGAGTTCAACCGGAACGTCCTGGCCGTCATCGACCGGGAGTTGGGCGCCGATTTCCACACCGCCGATTTCGCGCACGTGGCGGTGTGGAACCGGGAACAGGAGTGGATGGAGATGCGGCTGCGGGCCCGCGCCGACGCCCTGGTGAAGATCCGGGCCCTGGACCTCGTGGTGCCGTTCACGGCGGGCGAGGAGATCCTCACCGAGGTCTCCGCGAAGTTCCGTCAGGAGGGAGTGCGCGACGAACTGGCCTCCGCGGGGCTCGAACTGACCCAGTGGTGGACCGACCGGGAGGGCCGGTTCGCGCTGTCGCTGTCCGTCGCCGCGGCGACGGAGGACGGCGCCGTGCGCGAGGGCGCGCGGCGCGGGGTGGGGACCGCGCTCAGCGGTACCGGCGCGGACGTGACGGCCGCCTGAGCGGCCGCGGCGAGTTCCCGCCGGTCCGGGTGGCGGCCCGGCGGGATCCGCGGCAGCAGGGTGAGCTCGGCCCGGACCCCGCGGGACCGGGCGATCCGCCACAGCGAGGCGGTGAGCGGGTCGTCCCCGACGAAGGCGGGCGCCCCCGCGAGCCTCCCGTCGGCCAGCCGGTAGGCGATCTTGACGGGCTGTACGGCGGCCCCCGCGTCCAGCGCCGCCTGGAAGGCGGCCCGGCGGAAGGGCCCCTGGCCGCGGCCGCACCAGGTGCTGCCCTCGGGGAACACCGTCACCCGGTCCCCCGACCGCAGCGCGGCGGCGAGCGCCCCCACGGTGTCCGGCAGGGCCCGGATCCGCTCGCGTTCGATGAACAGGGTCCCGGCGCCGGTGGCGAGCCGCCCCAGCACCGGCCACTGCCGGACCTCGCTCTTGGCCAGCATCCGGGAGGGCAGTGCGGCCGCGACCAGCGGGATGTCGAGCCAGGAGATGTGGTTGGGCACGACGAGCCGGGCCCCCTCGGGCCCGGGGTTGCCGTGGACGGTGATCCGGATGCCGAAGGACCGGACGAACCCGCGCGCCCAGGCCCGTACGAGCGCCCCGCGGGGCCCGGCCGGCAGCAGCCGCAGGGTCGGCGCGGCCAGGATGCCGAGCAGCAGCACCAGCACGGCGGTGGCCAGGCGCGCCGCCGCGCGCACGGCGCCCGCCGCCGGGCCGTGGTGGGCGGCGCAGGCGTCGGGGGTGCAGGGCGAGGTGGGCAGCCAGGCGCTCATGCGCCGGGGGCGAGCGCGAGGAAGTGCCGCAGGTAGCGCGGGTTGGTGCGGCGCAGCGAGAGCAGGACGTACAGGTCGGCGACGCCGAACTCGGCGTCGAGCGCGGGCTCCCCGCACACCCAGGCCCCCAGCCGCAGGTATCCGCGCAGCAGCGGCGGCAGCTCGACGCGGTCGGGGAAGACGACGCCCTCGGGGCTCCACGGGTGGTGCGGGGTGACCCGGTACTCCCGCGGGGCCAGGTTGCGGGCCAGGACGGACTCGCGGGTGGCGGCCGCCAGGACCCCGCCGTCGGCGAGCGGGACGGAGCAGCAACCGGCCAACCAGTTGTGCCCGGAGCGGTCCATGTAGCGGGCCAGCCCGGCCCAGATCAGGGCGATGACGGCGCCATTGCGGTGGTCGGGGTGGACGCAGGAGCGGCCGACCTCGACGAGGTCGGGGCGGATGGGCGCGAGTGCGGAGAGGTCGAACTCGGCCTCGGAGTAGAGCCGTCCCGCGATCGCGGCGCGCTCCGGGGGGAGCAGCCGATAGGTGCCGACGACCTGTTCGGTCTCCTCCTCGACGACGAGGAGGTGGTCGCAGTAGGCGTCGAAGGCGTCGGCGTCCAGTCCCGGCTCGGGGCCGTCGAGGCGGGCACCCAGCTCGCCCGCGAAGACCCGGTGGCGCAGTCGCTGGGCGGCCCGGACCTCGCTCTCGTCGCGGGCCAGGCGGACGGCGTAGCGGGGCGCGGGGTGGGCGGGGGCGGCCTGCGGGGGTGCGGGGCGCGGGGCCGCGGGGAGGCTGGTGAGGTCGACGGGGGAAAGGGGGGCGATGGTCATGACGGCTCCTGATCCGGAAGCGGGAGCCGGGCCGGCGGCGTATCGGCCCGACTCCCCTACTTCTTCCGTGACCGGCTGGATTCGACATGACCGAGCGGCGGCACCCGGATGTGCGAACGCTGAACTCAGCGGTCGGAGCTGAGGACCTTGCTGATGGCCTCGGAGGCGGTCTTGGCGGCTTCCTTGGGGTCCTGTCCGGACAGGACCGCCGTCATGTAGGGCTTGATGGGGTTCTTGGCCTCGACCTCGGCCCAGCGCGCGGACTTCGGGGTGGCCCGGCCCTGGGCGGCTCCGGGGGCCATCGCGGTGGCGCCGTCGTTGCCCTCGACGACGTGCGCGAGCGTGGTCTTGTTGGGCACGTAGCTCATCTCGCGCGCCAGCTCCGTCTGCCACTTCTCGCTGACCAGGGCCGAGATCACGTCCACGGCGGCCTTCCGGTCGGCGGTGTGGTCGGGGATGATCAGGTCGGAGCCGCCGGTGAAGACGGCGCCCGGCTTCTCGGTGGTCTTGCCGGGTATCGAGTAGAAGCCGAGCTTGCCCTTGAGGGCCGGGTTGAGCTCCTCGATCTGTGCGGCCTGCCCGGGCGGGGCGATGATCTGCGCGATCTGGCCGCGCGCGAAGACCTCTGCCTGCGAGGGGCTCTCCTCGTCGGAGCTCTTGGGTCCGTCGCCGAGCGCCTGGAGCTGCTTGTAGAAGTCCATGCCGGCGAGGGCCTCGTTGGTGTCGAGGGTGCCGACCCACTGGCCGCCGGTCTCCACGGCCAGGTCGCCGCCCTCGTCCCAGATGAACCCGGAGAGCACGTACCAGTTCTGGCCCGGCAGGTAGATGCCCTGCTGGGCGCCCTTGTCGAGCTTCTGGGTGGCGGAGATCCACTCCGCGCGGTTCTTCGGCGGCGTCTTGATCCCGGCGCTCGCGAACATGTCCTTGTTGTAGATCACCACCCGGTTGGCCGCGTACCAGGGGACGCCGTACTGGGCGCCGCCCACGCTACCGGGGTCCGCGAGGCCCTTGAGCCAGTCCTTGCTGCCCCACTCGCGCAGCCCCTCCAGGGTGACTTCGGACAGGCCGCCGGTCTCGATGTACTGCGCGACCTGGGTGTTGCCGACCTCGATGACGTCGGCCTTCTCCTTGCCCTTGCCCTTCAGGACGCCGTTGACCTTGTCGCCGATGCCCGTCCACTCCTGGATCTTGACGTCGAGGTCGATCCCGGGGTGGTCCTTCTCGTAGGAGTCGGTGAACTTCTTGATGAAGCCGTCGGAGGCACTGCCCTTCATGAGCCACAGGGTGACCTTCTGGGGCCCGCCGTCCGATTCGCCCAGCACGCTGCAGCCGGTCAGCGCGGTGGCGGCCACCAGGGCGGTGCACACGGCGAGGAAACGCATTTTCACGAAGGTCACCTTCTGGGGGGTTGATCTCAGATGGCTTGAAATTGGCATGGACCAATGGGCGGGTCAAGGGGCTCAGGCTGTGGATTCTCTGCGCAAAAGCGGCAAACCAGTACGACCCCTCCACCTGGTGCACACAACGGGTTCACAGGAACGCCGCATGTGGCCCGTACGGAGCCCCGCACGACCCCCCGCGCACCGCTCGGCCAGCGCCTCCGCCTCGCGGACCGGGACGTACTGGGGCACCGTGGAACGAGGCACCAGTCCCCACCCTCGGGAGAGCCCCATGTCCAACCACACCTACCGGGTGACCGAGATCGTCGGCACCTCCACCGAGAGCATCGACCAGGCCATCCGCAACGGCATCGCCCGCGCGGGCCAGACCGTGCGCAACCTCGACTGGTTCGAGGTCTCCCAGGTGCGCGGGCACATCGAGAACGGCGAGGTCGCGCACTTCCAGGTGGGGCTCAAGGTGGGCTTCCGCCTCGACGGCGAGGACTGACCCGCCCGGCCCTGCCAGCCCGGCCCCGCCCGCGCGCCCCGATCAGGTGCGCCCCTCGCCCTCCTGCGCCTCGCGCAGCTCCGGCGCGTCCGCCGCCCAGTCGGCCCGCACGACGCGGAACCCCGCGGCGCGCACCGCCTGGCACACCAGTTCGTCGTCGTCCACCAGCATGCGCACCTCCCGGCCCCGGGCGATCCGGCGCAGCACCTCCAGCTTGGTCGTCCGCGCCGGACGCCGGTCCTGGTTCCCGCGCATCCACACCCGCCCCTCGGGCAACCCGTGCCGCGCCAGCCACTCCAGGGTGTCCGCCCGGCACCGCTCGGGCCGCCCGGTCAGGTAGACCACCTCGCAGTCGGCGCCGCTCTCGACCGCCAGCGCCACGCCCCGCGCGAGCGGCGGGTCGTCCTGCGCCGCGCCGAAGAAGCCGTCCCAGTCCCTGGGTCGGCCCTCCAGGAAGTGCTGGCGGTGCGCGGTGTCGGCGAGGGTCCCGTCGATGTCGAAGACGGCCAGGGGGCGGCGGGTGGCGTGATCACTCATGCGGGCCAGCCTAGGCGCGGGCACCGACAGCCACGGCGGCTGCGACCGCGAAACCTTCACCTCCGCGAATTCCACCCGCACCACGCGTTGCATACGCACGGGCGATTGCGTCAGCACGCAAGGGGACGGCGTCGCCCTGGATATTCGATCTTCATTCCTGAGAGTGAATTCGCGAGGCACTTCCCGACCCTTCGGCACACCCTAACCTCCGCTGCGCAAAGCCCCTTTCACCGCCCGCAGGACCCGGGCCAGGCCGTATCGGCCGGATTGACAACAGTGGGCCGATCATAGGGAGATTCGAATTCCCATGAGGGGCGCCCTTGCACGTTCTGCTGGGACGTCACTTCCGTTGAGGAGACGGTAGATTCGGCTCCGCATTCAACACAGCAAGACGGCCCCGAGCGTTGGCGCGCCCAGGGCCGTCCGTCAAGCGAAGGGAAAAGGAATCACCTTGCTCAACCCGCTACGCCGGGGGGTCCTCGCATGGAACCCGGTGCACCGTAAGCGCAGTATCCCTCAGCCGTCCGGGAGGCAAACCCTCCTGCGCCTCGTGCTGGCCACGGTCCTCGCCCCGCTCAGCCTGGTCATCGCCCTGGTCCTGTACCGGTGGGGCGGTTCCGTGACCCTCGACGTCGTCAGCTTCGCGCTGACCCTGGTGGCGCTCCTCTTCGCGATCGCCTCGTGGGTCGCGCGGGAACGCCGGGTCCGCAGGATCCGGCGCGAGCGCCGGGAGCGCGCCCGGCGCCGCGCGCCCTGACGACCGCCGCTCCGGCGGTCCCACGGGACCGCCGGACGCGATCTCGCGCGACCCCTGCCCCCGCGCGCCCCGGTTTCCACACCATCAGGTGACGGCGCGGGCCCCGCATCCTCTCTAACATGGTCGGTTGTGACCGGAACAACTCCTGGCAAGGGTTGAGGGGGACGGATGCACCACGGTGTGCGCACGCCGAGCGTCGCGCGGATCTACGACCGGTTGCTCGGGGGGGTCGACAACCATCCCGTGGACCAGAAGGTCTGCGACGACCTGATCGGCATCGCACCCGGGTCCCGCACCCTGGCCCTCGCGAGCAGGTCCTTCCTGCGCCGCGCGGTCCGGGTGCTGGCCCGGGACTACGGCGTGCGCCAGTTCCTCGAGCACGGCTGCGGTCTGCCCGCCCGTGACAACGTGCACGAGGTCGCCGGGGCCGTCGCCCCCGAGGCCCGCGTGGTCTACATCGACAACGATCCGCTGGTACTGGCCCACGCCCGCGCCCGGCTCGTCGAGAACCCGTGGACCGCCGTGGTCGACGCCGACGTCCGGGACACCGGGGCCATCTTCGACTGCGAGCAGGTGCGCGGGCTCGTCCGGCCCGACGAACCCACGGCCGCCCTGTTCGTCGCCGTCTCCCAGTGTCTGCCCGACGAGGACGTCGTCCCCATGCTGGAGCGGGTCAAGGAGCGCCTGGCGCCCGGCAGTTTCCTGGTCGTGTGCCAGTACACCAGCCGCTGCCCCGACGTCCGCGCCCAGGTCACCTCGCTCATCAGGGACGCCACGCAAGGCAGATGGGGCCGCGTGCGCGAGGAGCACGAGGTGCGCGGCTTCCTGCACGGGCTGGAGATCATCGACCCCGGGCTGGGGGACGTCACCGACTGGCGCCCGGACCCGGTCCGAGCACCGCTCCCCCGCGCCACGGACCTGATCGCGTGGGGCGGGGTGGGGCGGATCCCCTGAATCAGCCTCCGTCCGGGGCCGGTTCCACCGCCCCCGGACGCTGTGCCTGCCGCGCGTAGTCCCGGATCCGTTCGTCGAGGAAGTCGACGCTCTCCCGCCACGGCAGGGCGCGCTCCATCAGGTGGTCCATGACCTCCCGGTAGCGCCGGACGCGGGCGGGCGCCGTCACGTAGTCGGCGCTCTCCAACTGCTCGACGTACACCAGCTCGGCCGGCCCGCCGTCGACGAACTGCAGGTGGGTGACGGGGAACCCGGGCGCCGTGCCGACCTGTTCGTGGTCGAAGCGCAGGATCCGGATGTGCGCGTCGGTGGATCCGTCGGAGGCGAAGTTCCTCAGGTGCCGCATCTGGTCGCACATCACCCGGGGTCCGCCGACGGGCCGGTACAGGACGCTCTCGTCCAGGATCATGATGAGTTCGGGGCGGTGCGGGCGGTGCAGCAGCCGCTGGCGCTCCTCGCGGACCCGGACGTGCCGGCTGATCTCCACCTGGTCCGCTTCCGTGGCCTGGCCCACCAGCACCTCGGCGTACTCCTTGGTCTGGAGCAAGCCGGGGACCACATGGGTCTCGTACGCGCAGATCCGTTTCGCCTGCGCCTCCAGCGAGATGAGCCTGCGCAGGAAGTCCGGGGTCAGGTCCTCGTACTTGCGGGCACGGCCCTCCAGCCGCACCTGGCCGAGGAGTTCGTGGATCTCGTCGTACTCGGTCGCGGGCAGCCCGTAGTGGCGCACCAGGTCCCAGACGTCGTTGGTCTTGGGCGGGCTCTCGCCCCGCTCCAGTCTGCTCAGCTTGGACGCGGACCCCCGGATCAGGGCCGCGGCGTCCACGAGGGACATCTTCTGGTCCTCCCGCAATCTCCGCAGCCGTTCGCCCAACAACCGTGATGCGGGACCGCGTTCGGCGGGGGCAACGGCGGGGGACGGACCTGGGGGCAGGGGGGCGGTGGCCCCGCGCCGTGGTCGCGGACGACCGGGCATGCGAGCTCCTTGCTGACTGAAAAGCGCCATCAGCGGCCCAGTCTGGATCTCGCATGCCCGTTTCATCAAGCATTGGCCAGGAATTTACCCTAGGCACTCGCTCCGTGCAGGTGATCGAACTCCCCCGCGCCCGCGCCCGCCACGAACGCCGTCATCTCGTCCTGGGTGAAGACCAGTGCGGGACCGCCCGGGAACCGCGAATTGCGCACCGCGAACTCGCCCCCGGGCAGGGCCGCCACCTCCACGCAGTTCCCGATTCCGCTGCTCGCGCTGCTCTTCACCCAGCGCACCGATGTGATGCCGTCCGCCGCCATGCCGTTCTCGAACCCCACGGGCCACCTCTTCCCGAAATCCCATATCCGACACTCCCTCCATCCCATATGCAATTGCATGCGGGTGGATTCAGGGACGAGCGTAGCCAGTGGCCCCGGCGAAGTAAGTCCCCCTAACGGGTGTCCCGGCGCCCGGCACGGTGACCCGGACCCCGTAAAATGTGATGAATGCGCCAGTCGACCGATCCCCCCGCCCGTGATTCCTTCGTCCGCGTGCGGGGTGCCCGGGAGCACAATCTGCGCGGGGTCGACGTGGACGTCCCCCGCGACGCGCTGACCGTTTTCACCGGGGTCTCCGGATCCGGGAAGAGTTCGCTCGCCTTCGGCACCCTCTACGCCGAGGCGCAGCGCCGGTACTTCGAATCCGTGGCGCCCTACGCCCGTCGACTCATCCACCAGATCGGCGCGCCGAAGGTGGACTCGGTGACCGGTCTGCCGCCCGCCGTCTCCCTGGAGCAGCGGCGCTCCACGCCGGGCTCCCGCTCCTCCGTCGGAACCGTGACCCTGCTGTCGAACTCCCTGCGGATGCTGTACTCCCGGGCCGGCACCTATCCGCCGGACGCGTCCCCGCTGGACTCCGACGCCTTCTCGCCCAACACCGCCGCCGGGGCCTGCCCGTCCTGCCACGGGCTCGGCCGGGTCCACCGCACCACCGAGGAACTCCTGGTGCCCGATCCGGACCTGTCGATCCGCCAGGGCGCGATCGCGGCCTGGCCCGGCGCCTGGCAGGGCAAGAACCTGCGGGACATCCTGGAGGTGCTGGGCCACGACGTCGACCGTCCCTGGCGGGAGCTGCCGGCGCGGGACCGCGAGTGGATCCTCTTCACCGAGGAGCAGCCGGTGGTGACCGTGCACCCGGTGCGGGACGCGGACCGGATCCAACGGCCCTACCAGGGCACGTACATGAGCGCGCGGCACTACGTGATGAAGACCTTCGGCTCCACGAAGAGCGCCACCCTGCGGGCGCGCGCGGAGAAGTTCCTCGCCGATTCCCCCTGCGACGCCTGCGCGGGCAGCAGGCTGCGCCCCGAGGCGCTCGCCGTGACCTTCGCGGGCCGCACGATCGCGGAGCTCGCGGCCCTGGCGCTGACCGAGCTGGACGCCGTACTGGCCTCCGCTCCCCCGACCGGCGAGGCGGCCCGGGTGCTGGCCGCGGACCTGCGGGCGCGGATCGGCGCGGTGACCGAACTGGGCCTGGGGTACCTGAGCCTGGACCGGACGGCGCCGACCCTGTCGGCGGGCGAGCTGCAGCGGCTGCGCCTGGCGACGCAGCTGCGGTCCGGGCTGTTCGGCGTGGTGTACGTCCTGGACGAGCCGTCGGCCGGGCTGCACCCGGCCGACACGCAGGCGCTGCTCGGCGTGCTGGACCGGTTGAAGGAGGCGGGGAACACCGTCTTCGTCGTGGAACACGACCTGGACGTGGTGCGCCACGCGGACTGGCTCGTGGACGTCGGGCCGCGGGCCGGGGAGCACGGCGGCCGGGTGCTGTACAGCGGGCCGCCAAAGGACCTGGCCGGGGTGCCCGATTCGGCCACGGCGCGGTTCCTGCACCCCGCGCCGGTGAGCGCGGGGACCGGGGGGCGGGCCGGGCGGGCGCCGCGGACGGCGACCGGCGAGGTGCGGCTGTCCGGGGTCACCCGGCACAACCTGCGGGACGTGTCGGCCGCGTTCCCGCTGGGCGTGTTCACGGCGGTCACCGGGGTCTCCGGATCGGGCAAGTCCACGCTGGTGGGCCAGGTGCTGGCCGAGACGGTGCGGGAGCGGATCGCGGCGGGCGGGCCGGAGTTCCCGGTCCGGCGGCTGGTGGAGGTGGACCAGAAGCCGATCGGCCGGACCCCGCGGTCCAACCTGGCGACCTACACCGGCCTGTTCGACGCGGTCCGCGCGCTCTTCACGGCCACCCCCGAGGCGCGGGCGCGCGGCTGGAAGGCGGGCCGGTTCTCCTTCAACGTGGCGGGCGGGCGCTGCGAGACCTGCCAGGGCGAGGGCTTCGTCTCGGTGGAGCTGCTCTTCCTGCCCAGCACCTACGCCCCCTGTCCGCTCTGTGCGGGCGCCCGGTACAACGAGGAGACCCTCCAGGTCCGCCACGCGGGCCTGAACATCGCCGAGGTGCTGGAGCTGACCGTGGAGGCGGCGGCCGCGTTCTTCGCCGAGGTCCCGGCGGCGGACCGCGCGCTGCGCGCGCTCGGCGACATCGGGCTGGGCTACCTGCGGCTCGGCCAGCCCGCGACGGAGCTCTCGGGCGGCGAGGCCCAGCGGATCAAGCTGGCGAACGAGCTGCAACGGGTGCGCCGCGACCACACCCTGTACGTGCTGGACGAGCCGACGACCGGGCTGCACCCGGCCGATGTGGAGGTGCTGCTGGACCGGCTGCACGGGTTGGTGGACGCCGGGCACTCGGTGGTGGTCGTGGAGCACGACATGACGGTGGTGGCGGGCGCGGACTGGGTGCTCGACCTGGGCCCGGGCGGTGGCGGGGACGGTGGCCGGGTGGTGGCGGCCGGACCACCGGCCCGGGTGGCGGCCGGGGAGGGGCGTACGGCCGGGTACCTGGCGCGGGCTATGCGTCTCCGGTGAGCAGGTGCTGCGGGAGCTCGCGGAAGCTCCAGCGGCCCTGGCGGCGGGCCAGCAGCCAGACGAGGTCGTAGCGGTCGGGCCAGCCCGCCGGGATCCCGAGCACCTGGTCGGCGCCGAGGGCGGTGACCAGGCGCGGGACGCCGGTGTGCTCCCAGCAGACGAGGACGGGGGCCCGGGCGGCGAGGACGGCGCGGGCCAGGTCCGCTTCGCGGCCGACGGCGAGGTCGGCCCGTACCGGCGTGCGCAGTGCCTCGGCCAGCGGGGCGACGGTCTGGCGGGACCGGGCGGCTCCGGCGGCGCCGCCCGCGAAGATCACCGTGGGCCGGGGCAGGAGGGCGCCCGGGGTGGGCGGGAAGAGCTGCGGCAGGGCTTCGGCGCGGCGGCGGCCGCGCACGGCCAGGGATCCGGCGTCGTCGTTTCCCTCGTCGTCCTCGCCGGTGTCGCCCGCGTACGGCTTCTCGGCGTGCCGGATCACCATGACCAGGACGTCCTTGGGGGGCGGCTGCGGCCCCGGTGCGGGGGCGGCCGGTCGGTCCTCGGCGGCGCAGCCGGCCAGGGCCAGCGGGGCGATCGGGGCCAGTGCGGCGAGCACGGTCCGGCGCCGCGGTCCGCTGCGGGCGAGTTCGGGTGCTTCTGCCATGCCGAACACTGTCGCCCATGACCGTGCGCGGTCAGGGGCGCGGCGCGGTGCGGACCGCCCGGGTCAGCCGATCGGCGCAGGCTCGGGGGCGCGCTGCCCCTCGGCCGCCGGGACGGGCGCGGACTTCTCGTAGGGGGAGAGGACCGGGAAGTACGCCTCCAGGAAGGCGGTGACGGCCCGGTGCTGTTCGTCCGGCGACAGCTCCGTTCCGCAGTCGTCGGCGAGGCAGAAGGCGTCGGTGCGCCGGTCGTGGACCAGCTCCGGCAGCCGTTCGATCTCCTGCGAGCGGTCGGTGGAGACGTAGGCGAGGGTCAGTTCGCCTTCGACGGCCCGGCCCTCGGCCAGCGCGAGGTGCGCCGCCAGGGTGATCGGTGCGAGGTCGGTGGCGCTGCGGAAGGCGGAGCGGCTGGTGGCCGCGAGCCGGCCGGGGAGCCGTTCCTCCAGCCGGGCGAAGAAGGAGCGGCGCATCGGGTACGGCGCGTGGGCCAGGATGCGGGGGTAGGTGCGCTGGGCGACCTCCTCGACGGCGCGGCGCGTGGCCCGCTGCGAGGCGGTGAACACGTCGTCGTGGGTCTCCGGCGAGCTGGGCGGGACGGCCCGGGTGTCGTGGAAGACCCGGGGCAGCCCGGAGGGGAGGAAGTAGCCCTGGGGCCGCTGGGGACGGCCGAGGAAGATGTCGTCGTTGAAGTAGAGGAAGTGCTCGGCGAGACCGGGTATGCGGTGCAGTTGCGTCTCGATGGCGTGCGAGTTGAAGACCGGCAGCGCGCCGGGGTCGGCGAAGAGCTCGCGATGGGAGACGACGGTGACCTGCGGATGGTCGGTGGCGAGCCATCCGGGCACCTGGTCGTCGGTGACGAGGAAGATCCGCCGGATCCAGGGGGCGTGGGCCGCTATGGAGCGCAGGCAGTAGCGCAGCTCGCCGCGGTCCCGGTAGCGGTGGTCCGCGTCGTCGACGGCGGGGACGCCCGTGGAGCCACCGGCCGCGCGACCGTCGCGCGCCGCGCCGTCGGCGTACTCGGCGTACTCGGCCTTGGTGCGGTCCCTGCGGCGGCGCCAGACGGGGTCGGCGGCGTCCACCCAGGTGATCACCGCGTCGATCGGGAAGTCGATGTCGTCGGGGAAGCGCCGCGCGAGGGCGTCCACGACGGGGTACTCGCGGTCGCCGACGCGGCGGGTCGAGGTGGCGGCGAGGGAGGGCACCCACCAGCCGAAGGGGGTGTCGCGCAGCGAGGCGATCCCGCCCGAGCCGGACGCCGGAGGGTCCCAGAACTCCAGGTCGCAGCCGTGGTCGGCGCCGAGGTAGAGGGTCCGCCCGGAGGTCACCACGGGCTGGTGCAGGCGCACGCCCTTGACCTTGTGGTGCGGGTCCTCGTCCTCGGGAGCCGCGTCGTGGCGGCGCTCGGCCTCCTTGGCGGCGACGGCCGCGGGGAGCGCCTCGGCGAGGGTCACGCCGAGGGTTCCGCCGTCGCCGAGCAGTTCGGCGTAGACGGGTCGGCCGGTGAAGGCCCGCGCGCACGCCGCGAGCGCGGAGGCGCGCGTGCCGGGGGCGAGGGCGACCCGGTGCAGCAGGCCGCCGTCGGGGACCAGGCCGTAGCCGATGCCCGCGGTTTCGAGCGCTTCGGCCGCGGCCCGGAGGTTCACGGCGCGCATGTCGGCGGGCAGCAGGTCGTCCCGGACGAGGGCGAGTCGCCCCCGGTAGCGGACGGCGCCCTCGCTCGGGGCGAGGGCGGCGAGCAGCTCCTCCTCGCGGTCCGGCGGGCGCGGGGGCTGGGCCGCGCCGTCGAGGCGTTCGCGCTCCGTGCGCCCCGGCTGCTTCGGGACGCGGGCGGACGGGCGCAGGACGCGGACGAGTCGGTGCAGGCCGGTCCAGCGCAGGCGCCTGCGGAAGCCGCTCATGCTCACACCTCGGGGGTCGCGGTCGTGTTTTCCCTCGGCCGTGAACGGCGGTTCCGCCCAGGTCAACATCACAATAAGCCGAGATGGCTGAATGTTGAACAGGACCTTGGACCTTTGGCGTTCCGTACAAGTCGATGCAGGTCACAGGCCCCGCACAGGAATCTCGTACCCGCCCCACCGAGAAGCCTTCGACAAAACCGGACTTTCCCGAAACGGCTCCGGAAATGCCCGGCGCCGAATGTCCGCCCGACCCGATGACCGATCCTAATGGCCGCCCTTGCGGACGGCCCGGAGCCATTCCTTGTTCATCGCCGCGATCGACGGGAGCGGGATGCCCTTGGGGCAGGCGGTGGCGCACTCGCCCGTCAGCGTACAGCCGCCGAACCCCTCGCCGTCCATCCGGGCCACCATGTCCAGCACCCGGGTCTCCCGCTCCGGGGAGCCCTGCGGCAGCACGTTGAGGTGGTTGACCTTGGCCGCGGTGAAGAGCATCGCCGAACCGTTCGGGCAGGCCGCCACGCAGGCGCCGCAGCCGATGCACTCGGCGTTCTCGAAGGCGTGGTCGGCGACGGGCTTGGGCACCGCCGTGGCGTGCGCCTCGGGCGCGGCTCCCGTCGGCGCGGTGATGTATCCGCCCGCCTGGATGATCCGGTCGAAGGCGCTGCGGTCCACCACCAGGTCGCGGACCACCGGGAAGGCCGCGGCCCGCCAGGGTTCGACGTCGATGGTGTCGCCGTCGGCGAAGGACCGCATGTGCAGCTGGCAGGTGGTGGTGCGCTCGGGGCCGTGTGCGTCGCCGTTGATGACCAGGCTGCACGCACCGCAGATGCCCTCGCGGCAGTCGTGGTCGAAGGCGACCGGGTCCTCGCCGCGCAGGATCAGGTCCTCGTTGAGGGTGTCGAGCATCTCCAGGAAGGACATGTCCTTCGAGATGCCGTCGACCTCGTAGGCCTTCATGGCGCCGGGGGCGTCGGCGTGCTGCTGGCGCCAGACGCGCAGGGTGAGCTTCATGCGTAGCTCCGCTGGGTGGGGTGGACGTAGGCGAAGGCGAGTTGTTCCTTGTGCAGGACGGGGGCGGCGGCGGTCCCGGTGAACTCCCAGGCCGCGGCGTAGGAGAACTCCTCGTCGCGGCGCTCGGCCTCGCCGTCGGGCGTCTGGGACTCGACGCGGAAGTGGCCGCCGCAGGACTCGGCGCGGTGCAGGGCGTCGAGGCACATCAGCTCGGCCAGCTCCAGGTAGTCGACGACCCGGTTGGCCTTCTCCAGGGTCTGGTTGAACTGCTCGCCGCTGCCCGGGACCTTGATCCGCCGCCAGAACTCCTCCCGGATCTCCGGCAGGCGGTCGAGCGCCTTGCGCAGCCCCTCCTCGGTGCGGGCCATGCCGCAGTACTCCCACATCAGCTCACCGATCTCGCGGTGGAAGGAGTCGGGGGTGCGGTCGCCGTCGACCGCGATGAGCCGCGCGATGCGGGCCTCGGTCTCCCGTACGGCGGCCACGGCCTCGGGGTGGGTGTCGTCGAGGGCCTCGGTACGGGGGTGACGGGCGAGGTAGTCGTTGATCGTGGACGGCAGCACGAAGTAGCCGTCGGCCAGGCCCTGCATGAGGGCGGACGCGCCGAGCCGGTTGGCCCCGTGGTCGGAGAAGTTGGCCTCGCCGATCGCGAAGAGGCCGGGGACGGTCGTCGCCAGGTCGTAGTCGACCCAGAGGCCGCCCATCGTGTAGTGCACGGCGGGGTAGATCCGCATGGGGACCTCGTAGGGGTTCTCCGCGGTGATCCGCTCGTACATCTCGAAGAGGTTGCCGTACTTCTCGGCCACCTTGTCCTTGCCCATGCGGCGGATGGCGTCGGCGAAGTCGAGGTAGACGCCCTGACCGCCCGGGCCCACGCCCCGTCCCTCGTCGCAGACGTTCTTCGCGGCGCGGGAGGCGATGTCGCGGGGCACGAGGTTGCCGAAGGAGGGGTAGATCCGCTCCAGGTAGTAGTCGCGCTCCTCCTCGGGGATCCGGGCGGCGGGACGGGTGTCCCCGTGGGCCTTGGGCACCCAGATCCGGCCGTCGTTGCGCAGCGACTCGCTCATCAGGGTCAGCTTGGACTGGTGGTCGCCGGTGCGCGGAATGCACGTCGGGTGGATCTGGGTGAAGCAGGGGTTGGCGAAGTGCGCGCCGCGGCGGTGGGCCCGCCAGATCGCGGTGGCGTTGGAGTTCATGGCGTTGGTGGAGAGGTAGAAGACGTTCCCGTAGCCGCCGCTGGCCAGGACGACGGCGTCGGCGAAGTGGGTCGAGATCTTCCCGGTGATCAGGTCGCGGGCCACGATGCCGCGCGCCCTGCCGTCCACCACGACGAGGTCGAGCATCTCCGTGCGCGCGTGCATCTCGACGGCTCCGGCGGCGATCTGCCGGGAGAGGGCCTGGTAGGCGCCGAGCAGCAGTTGCTGGCCGGTCTGGCCGCGGGCGTAGAACGTCCGGGAGACCTGGACCCCGCCGAAGGAGCGGGTGTCGAGGAGGCCGCCGTACTCGCGGGCGAAGGGGACGCCCTGGGCCACGCACTGGTCGATGATCTCCACGGAGATCTGCGCGAGCCGGTGCACGTTGGACTCGCGGGCGCGGAAGTCGCCGCCCTTGACCGTGTCGTAGAACAGCCGGTGCACGGAGTCGCCGTCGTTGCGGTAGTTCTTGGCCGCGTTGATGCCGCCCTGCGCGGCGATGGAGTGGGCCCGGCGCGGAGAGTCGGAGAAGCAGAACTGGACCACGTGGTAGCCCTGTTCGGCGAGGGTGGCGCCGGCGGCGCCCCCGGCGAGGCCGGTACCGACGACGATGACGGTGTGCTTGCGGCGGTTGGCCGGATTGACCAGCTTCGCCTCGAAGCGGCGGCGGTCCCAACGCTCGGCGATCGGGCCCTCGGGGGCCTTGGCATCGGCGATCGGCTCGCCGGTGCGGTAGTCGGCGTAGGTGTTCGCGTGGCTGTGCGCGCTCATGGTCAACCCACCAATCCGGTCATGACGGCGACGGGGACCGAGACGAATCCCACGAAGAGGACGAGGGCCAACAGGTCGGCGAGGGCCTTGAGCGTCCGGTCGCGGCGGGCGTTGCCCGCGCCGAGGGTCTGGGCGGCGCTCCAGAATCCGTGCCGGACGTGGAGGGCGAGGGCCGCCATCGCGGTGATGTAGATGACGTTGCCGTACCAGGTGGAGAAGGTCGCCACGACGTTCTCGTACGGATGCCCCTCCAGCGCCCGCTCGTTGACCGTCAGGGTGGTCAGGTCGAGGATGTGCCAGACGATGAACAGGCCGAGGATCACCCCGCCCCAGCGCATCGTGCGGGTGGCGTAGCTGGCGCGCCGCCGCTTGTGGGCGTACTTGACGGGGCGCGCCCTGATGTCGCGGCGGCTCAGCTGGTAGGCCGAGACGGCGTGCGCGACGACGGCGGCGACCAGGGCGATCCGCGCGATCCACAGCCCCCAGTGGCTGTGCAGGACCGGCGCGCCCATGTGGCGCAGCCAGGCCGCGTAGCCGTTGAACTCCGCGGCACCGAAGAAGATCTTCAGGTTGCCGAACATGTGGACCACGAGGTATCCGAGCATGATCAACCCGGACACCGCCATGACGGTCTTCTTGCCGACGGTGGAGTCCCAGAGCGTGCGCGTGGTGGACGGCCGTCGGCCCGTCCGCGTTGCCAGAGCCATGGGTCCAGACGTTAGGGACCAAGGGCCCCAAAGGTCCAAGACATGATGAGGCTCATCTTGATAGGTCACGACTATGACGTGGTCTAAGCTGGGACGATGCAATTCCAGCAACTCGTGTACTTCGTGGCCGTCGCCGAGACCAAGCACTTCACCCGGGCGGCCGAGCGGGTGCACGTCGCCCAGCCGTCGCTCTCCCAGCAGATCAAGGCGCTGGAGCGGGAGCTGGGCGCCGAGCTCTTCAGCCGGGCGCGGGGGAACATCACGCTGACGGACGCGGGCGAGACCCTGCTGCCGCTGGCCCGGCGGATCCTGGCCGACGCGGACACGGCCCGCCTGGAAGTGCAGGAACTGGCGCAGCTGCGGCGCGGGCGGGTGCGGCTGGGGGCCACGCCGAGCGTGTGCACGGGCCTGCTGCCGGACGTCCTGCGCGCCTTCCACACCGCGCACCCGGGGATCGAGCTGATGATCGAGGAGAGCGGGTCGCTGGACCTGGTGCGCGAGCTGGCGCGGGGGGCCCTGGATCTGGCCCTGGTCACGCTGCCGCTGCCGCCGTCGGCGCCGGCGCTCACGACCGTGGAGCTGCTGACGGAGGACCTCGTGGTGATCTCCTCGGCGGAACTCCCGCCGCCCGGCGACGGCGGTCCGCTGCACATCCGGGACCTGCGCGAGCAGCCGATGGTGATGTTCCGGCACGGCTACGACCTGCGGGAACTGACGGTGACCGCGTGCCGGGCCGAGGGCTTCGAGCCGGTGTTCACGGTGGAGGGGGGCGAGATGGACGCGGTCCTCGGTTTCGTGCGGGCCGGGCTGGGACTCGCCGTGGTCCCGGCGATGGTGGTCGACCACGCGGGGCACGGGCTGCGCACGACTCCCCTGGCGGGTTCGCCGCTGCGCCGCACGATCGCTCTCGCCCACCGCACGGACGTGGCCCCGCCGCGCGCGGCCCGGGAGTTGAAGCGGATCCTGGTCGGCTGAGCGAAGGGCCGGCCGAGCAAAGGGCGGGCTGGGCAAGGGGTGGGACGAGGGAGCGGACAGGGGGCCGGAGCTGGGCTAGAAAGGTCCGTATGGAACTGACCCAGATACGCCTGTTGGTATCCGACTTCCCCGCCGTCTACCGCTTCTACCGGGACGTGCTCGGGCTGAAGCCGCAGTTCGACGCCGAGAACGGCCCCTACGCCAAGCTCAGCCCCGACGCCGCGGGCGCCGCGATCGCACTGCAGGACCGGGCGCAGATGGCCGACGTGCTGGGGCGGTTGGGGGCGGAGCCGGAGGGATACCGCGCGCTGGTGGTCCTGCGGGTGGACGACCTGGACGCCGCCCACGCCGAACTCCGCGCACGGGGGGCCCGGTTCCTCCGGGACCCGGGCCCGATGGGCGACCGGATGCGGGTCGCCCACCTGGAGGACCCGGAAGGGAATGTGATCGAGCTCCAGGAGTGGCTGGCGTCGCGCTAGGGCGTGTTTCGAAAGTAGCGCCTGGCTCGCGACGCCTGGTACCGCGCCTCGCGGCGTTGTCGGAACGCCCGATTACGTCCAGTAGGCGGGC
>NZ_JBHWLC010000041.1:0-76701 GCF_042730635.1 Streptomyces sp. NPDC059917 | reverse complement strand
CAGCTCCTTCACGTCGTCGTCCGATCGGTCAGGCGAGGAGCTTCTTGACGGTGGCGGCGACGCGCCCGCCGTCCGCCAGCCCGGCGACCTTCGGGTTCACGATCTTCATGACGGCGCCCATCGCGCGCGGCCCCTCGGCACCCGCCGCCCTGGCCTCCTCGACGGCCGACGCCACGATCGCGGCCAGCTCGTCGTCGCTGAGCTGCTTGGGCAGGTAGGCGTCGAGCAGCTCGCCCTCGGCGAGTTCGCGCGCGGCCTGCTCGGTGCGACCACCCTGCGCGAAGGCCTCGGCGGCTTCGCGGCGCTTCTTCGCCTCCTTGGCGATCACCTTGAGGACGTCGTCGTCGGAGAGCTCGCGCGCTTCCTTGCCCGCGACCTCCTCCTTGGTGATGGCGGTGAGGGTCAGTCGCAGCGTGGACGAGCGGAGTTCGTCGCGCGCCTTGATGGCAGTGGTGAGGTCTTCCCTGAGCGTGGCCTTGAGCGTGGTCATGGGTCGAGTCTGCCAGGTGCGGGGGCGCTGGCGCCCTTCGGTTTTCCCGGTCTGCGACGATGGGCCCATGCACGCGCGTTACGGAATCCCCTTGAAGGTCACCGCCGGCATCGCCGCGGCCGGAGTCGCCGGAGTGGCCTACGCCGCCGGTTTCGAAGCACGGTCCTTCCGGCTGCGCCGGGTCACCGTCCCGGTCCTTCCCCGGGGGATGCGGCCCCTGCGGGTCCTCCAGGTGTCGGACATCCACATGGTGGGCGGCCAGGGCAAGAAGCGCGCCTGGCTCCAGTCCCTGGCGGGGCTGCGGCCCGACTTCGTGGTCAACACCGGCGACAACCTCTCGGACACCGAGGGCGTGCCGGAGGTGCTCGACGCGCTCGGCCCGCTGATGGAGTTCCCGGGCGCCTACGTCTTCGGCTCGAACGACTACTACGGGCCGCGGCTGCGCAATCCGGGGCGCTACCTGATCGAGAAGGTCCAGGGCCGGCACGGGCTGAACGGCAACAAGCCGGTCGTCGGCGCCGTCCACAACCCGTGGGAGGACCTGCGGGACGCCTTCGACGCGGCGGGCTGGCTGAACCTGACTAACACCCGGGCGCGGATGAAGCTGGACGGGCTGGAGCTGGCCTTCACCGGTCTGGACGACCCGCACATCAAGCGGGACCGCTACGAGCGGGTCGCCGGCGGCCCGGAGGCGGACGCCGACTTCTCGCTCGCCGTCGTGCACGCCCCGTACCTGCGCGCGCTGGAGGCCTTCACCGCGGACGGCTACCCGCTGATCCTCGCGGGGCACACGCACGGCGGGCAGCTGTGCGTCCCCTTCTACGGGGCCCTGGTCACCAACTGCGACCTGGACGCCAAGCGGGTGAAGGGGCTCTCCACGCACGAGAGCGGCGGGCACCGCTCGTACCTGCACGTCTCGGCGGGCTGCGGCACCAACCGGTTCACCCCGGTGCGCTTCGCCTGCCCGCCGGAGGCGACGCTGCTCACCCTGACGGCCGCGGCCTGACCGCGTGATCGCCACGGCCCTCTTCCGCGCCCTGATCGCCCTGGCCGCGGCCGCGGGCGTGGTGATCGAGTGCGTCTACGGCAGCGTTCCCGTCGTGCTGAGCTTCTTCACCATCTGGACGAACATCCTGGTGGCGGTGGTCTTCGGCCTCTCGGCGGTGCGCACCTGGCAGCGCCGCCCGGCGCCCGACCCGCTGTGGCGGGGCGGGGTGCTGCTCTTCATCCTGATCACCGGGCTGGTCTTCCACCTGGTGCTGGACAACCCGTCCAGCCCCTTCAACGTGGTCGAGGACCTCGACCGGCTCACCGGCGCCCGGGCCGTCGCCAACCAACTGCTGCACACGGTCACCCCGATCGGCGCCGCCCTGGACTTCCTCCTGCTGACGACCCCGCGCGCGCTGCGCCCGCGGCACGCGGCGCAGTGGCTGGCCTTCCCCGCCGCGTACCTGACCTTCGCCCTGGTCCGCGGCGCCCTGCTGGCGCCGGGCACGAAGACCCGGTACACCTACCCCTTCCTCGACGTGGCCGAGTACGGCTACGCCCGGGTCGCGGTGAACGGGCTCGTCCTCGGTCTCCTCTTCTACGCCCTGGGTCAGGCCCTGGTCGCGGCCGACCGCTTCCGCCCACCCTTGCTGGCGCCCCGTGAAAACCGGATTTCGTCTCCGGGCGACGGTCCGCTAAAGTAATCGATGTCGCCAGGGCAGCAACACCGCCGGGGCGGCGATCGGGGTGTAGCGCAGCTTGGCAGCGCGCTTCGTTCGGGACGAAGAGGTCGTGGGTTCAAATCCCGCCACCCCGACTTCGTAAGACCAGGTCAAGGGCTTGATCCGCATCGCGGGTCAGGCCCTTCCTGCGTTTACGGGCCTGTCTTGGGAGCCATCTGGGAGCCGACCTCGAAATCCGGCTCCCACGGGAGCCGGGCCGAGCGCCGTCCATCCGGAAAGCTCACCGCATGGCTTGTGCCGGCACGAGCGCCGACGGTACGACGATCACATGCACCGTTGGTCACCCCTCAACGATCGCCAGCTCGCCCTCCTGACCCGGATCGGGGAGGGCGTCGAACCTGTCACGTCGGAGACCCCCGAACTCGCCCTCACCGCCCGAGCCCTGAAGGAACGGGGCCACATCGCCATGCCCAAGGAGGGCGGGAGATGGCAGGCAGAGATCACCGAGGTCGGGCGCTTCTACCTCCAGCACGGCCATCACCCCGACCGGCCTGAGCCGGCACCACGGAAGACCCGCCCGGTGACGACGCCCGGAGCCAAGAAGCAGGAATCCGACCGCGCCACCGAGCAGAAGGCCGCTGCCGAGCAGAAGCCCCCGGCACAACGCGTCGCTGGGACTCCACGGCCCTCTCCGGCCGATATCGGACGGGCGCTGATCACCGAGGTGCAGCAGGCCGGCCGCTTCCTCCGAGTCCCCAACCCGGACGAGGCCACGCGGGCCCGCTACCGCAGGGCATTCGACGCGGCTCACCAGTGTGCGCCGGCCGGGTACCACCTGAAGTACAGCGGGCGGACCAAGGGCGACTTCTTCTTGGGGCTGCTCCGGGTGACCGGCGAGGACGACACGGAGTGGAACCGGATCCGCCTGGCTCGCAGTCGTGTGATCACCGACGTGGACGACGTCCTCGCTGCCGTGACCGCGGACCACAGCGCCTTCGAGATCTCCGAGGGAGTCCTTCCTCGCGTGTTGTCCCTGCTCCGTCTCATCGCCGAGCAGGCCCTCCCCCTGCACGGAGAGATCACCGTGTCCAAGAAGCGCAGGCAGCCGAGGCCACTGCTCACGATCCATGGCCGTACGTACGAGATCACCTTCAAGGAACGGCAGAAGCAGGTCCGGTACGTGCCAAAGCCGGAGGGCCGCCGCCGCACATACGACTGGCAGCGGGTCGTGACGGCACAGCGGTTCGAGCCGTCCGGGGAACTGGAGATGGTCCTCGCCCAGCAACAGGGCTACCAGTACGGCTGGAAGAAGGAGTGGGCCGACACCGAGAAGAAGCCGCTTGAGGACCAGATCGGTTCGGTACTCCGGGCGCTTAGGACCCGGGCCGATGAGCAAGAACGGGCCCGGCTTGAGCAGGAGGCCGAACAGCGGCGGCTCCGGGACGAGCGGGAACGGCAGCAAGCCGAGGACCGCCGACTGGAAGCCGAAAGGCAAGAGCGCGCCCAACGGGAGTGGGAGGCCGCGGTCGGCACGGCTTCGATCAAGGCGGTGGACGCGGCTCGGGCCGAACACTTCGGCACCGCGCTGGAACAGTGGCGAGCCGCAGGAGAGATCCGGACCTTCTGCACGGCGCTGGATGAGGCCGCCGCCCAGACGGAGGACCCCTTCGAGGCCGAGCGGCTCCGGGAGTGGTCGGCGTGGGGTAGGGCGGAGGCCGACCGCCTGGACCCCACCCTGAACGGGAAGGGTCTCGGTGTCCGCAACTTCCACGCCGAGCCGACGGGGGACGAGTTGCGGCCGTTCCTCGACGGCTGGCACCCACACCGCCCGGAGAAGGTGAAGCCACCGGTGGAGCCCACACCGCCCAAGCCGGAGCCCGAGCGGTGGCGCGACGGCTTCAACGACGTACGTCGGGACCAAGGCTGGAGATATGGACCCCAAGGCCGCGCTCAATGGCGGAGGCGATGACGCCGTGCCCACGGTCCCGAAGCGCCTTCACCGCCTGCTCGACCAGTTCGCCGAGTCGCAGCACCTCGGCGCGTAGGGCGACGAGCTCGTCGTAGCGCTCGGCCTTCTCCTCCCCGCACCACTCCCGGACCGTGCGCAGGGCGGCCGCCTCTGCATCCAGCTTCCGGTCGTCCCGGCGGTGGTACGAGTGCCAGGAGGGCCGGGCGCGCTCCTCGTCCACGGCCTGCTGACGGCGGTCCACCTCCGGCAGGACCTCCTCGGCCAGGCGCTGGGCCACCTGCCGCGCGATCCGCTCGGCGATCGGCCAGCCCACCAGGCAGAGGCCGTTGCGGTCCTCGTGGACCATGGCGTCGCCGCGAAGGTCGGCGGGGTCCATGCCGACGAGCGGCGCCATCTCGTCAAGGTGGCCGAGCTCCAGCACACCCGCGTCCGCCACCGCCTTGCGCAGACGCAGTCGCCCCTTGGGGCGGACGAAGCCCAGGATCATCCGCGCTGCCTCGAACTCGGCGCTGCCCCGTACCTCCCTCGACGCCTCGGCCAAGCCGAGCTCTGCCGTGTCATCCGCGCGGAAGGCGTCGGCGTCAGCCCAGAGCACGAGCAGACAGCTGGCGCTGACCCACTCCTGCAGTCCGGCCTCATCACCGTCGAGGAACCGCACGTGGATTCCTGACCTGCCGGAGGCGCCCATCCGGACGATCTCCACCTGGCGTAGGGCACCGCCCAGTTCCTTCGGCCTGGCCCGATAGGCCCAGCACTCCCCGATCTCCATGACTCCATTGAGCCAGGCCGACGGCACCGCCGTGTGCCCATCCACGAGATCTCGCCGGGGACCGACGTCGGAATCGCCTCCCAGGCCATCCGTGATCTACCGCAAAGCGAGTGCCCCGTGTCACAACCCGCCCGTAGGCTCGGGGTAGTCGGCGTGGGAGCGCCGGGCTGACGGACTGAGGCAGGGGGACAGCGTGGATCATCTCTTCACCGTCGACGGGGGCTCGGCCACGCCGGTCTCACCGACCACGCTGGCAGCGGAAGGCCTCCTCAAACGGCAGCACCTCCAGGAGTGGGTGATCGCGCACCCTCAGGTCCTCGGCGAATCGGTGTTCGTGATCACCTCCGAGTTCGATCGGTGGACCGACACGGACGGGGTGCCAGCGCGCGACCGCTTGGACGTCCTGGGACTGGATGCCACCGGGCGCCTCGTGGTGGTCGAGCTGAAGCGGGGTACCGCCGACCGCGACGTCCACCTCCAGGCGATCACCTACGCCGCCCTGGTGTCCCGGTTCGACATTGACACACTGGCCCAGGCACACCGCGACTTCCTGAAGGGCAGGGGCGAGAGCGTCGAACTCGACGAGTGCCGACAGCGCCTCTTGAACCACGTGGACGGGGACTGGAGTCCGGAACTGCTCCAGCGCCCCCGACAGGTGATCATCGCCGCCGGCTTCCCCAAGCAGGTCACCCACACCGTCGTGTGGCTGTCGGAGATGAACCTCGACATCGACCTCATCGAGGTCGGCCGGCCTCTGGAAGGTCAAGGGACAGCTCGTCGCCGGATTCACCAAGGTCTATCCGACCCCGGAGGTCGAGGAGTTCACGCTCGCTCCGGCCCGGATCGAGGCCAAGGCCGCAGCCCAGAAACTGGAGGAACGCTCACGCGCCCGCAACGCCATGCACGTCCTCGTCGACGCCGGGCTGCTGCCCGATGGGGCCCGGCTTAGGCTCGTACCGAGGGACGGCGCACCGAAATCCGTCCGCGAGGACATCAGGACCTGGGCGGATGAGGACGGCAGGCGCGCGAGCGTCACATGGAGCAACGACCCCGCCACGCCGCTGACCTGGGACGCCGACGGCAAGTCGTACACGCCGACCGGGCTGGCCAACCATGTCTTCACCAGTGTGACCGGCCGCAAGGCCGACGGGATACAGGGCACGACCTGGTGGGACGTCGATACCGACCCCGTCCCCGACACCGTCGACCCCGGTGAGTGGGCGGCCCTGAAGGGCACCGACCTCGCTCGCCTGGCAAGGCAGCACAGCGGAACGAGCAAGGACTGGTCGGGTCTGCACACCCTCCTGGAAGCCGTCACTTCCGGCCGGTGGACGACCTACGGGGACGTGGCCACCGTGATCGGCAGCCACGCCGTCCCGGTCGGCAACCACCTGGCCACCTGCGGCAAGTGCCCCAACGCCTGGCGTGTGCTCACCGCCACGGGGGTCGTCAGCGACGGCTTCCGGTGGCCCGACCCGGCACGCGCGGACACCCCTGCGGGCCGAGGGCATCCGCTTCGAGGCGGACGCCGCCGGTCGGGAAGCACGCCTGTCGGTGGACGAACTCCGGGGTCTCCAGATCAGCTGACGTCCTGCCGGATGCGTCCCGCAGACCTGCGGACGAGCGCCGAGCGCGGCACTCACCTGTCGGCTATCGCCCAGCAGATCGAGCTCGCAGAAGTGCGTCGAGTGCACGCACCGGAGACTTCGGTGTCATCGACAAGCGAGCATCCAGGGCTGCCTCCCATTGCTGCGTGAGGCCGGCCATGAGGCGTTGGCGCATGCCAGGGGTGACGTGGGCGTAGCGGGCGGAGACCGAGCCGTCGATGTGGCCCATGCGTTCGTCCATGAGGACCTTCTCCGTGCCGAGGTCCTCCATGAGCGTGCGGTGGGAGTGGCGTAGGCCGTGCGGGGTGAGGCCCCTGGCGATAGCCGTCCAGCAGGCGTCGGCGCGACCCTGGGCGTTGCGACCTCGGACCGGTATGCCCGGGAACGGGTCGCCGAGGAGCGGAACGGGACGGGGCTCCTGCGGTGCCTTCTTCGGGTACCAGCCCGTCGTCGCCGGGTGGAAAAGCCAGGTGGCGAAGCCGTTGCGGCGCCAGTGTGCGGCGTGTTCCGAGGGCGCACCGCCGCGTACGAAGCCCAGCTCGGCGATGGCGAGTTCGACGCGGGTACGGGTGGCCTCGCGCACGCGGTCGGGGTGGTTGAGGACGTTGGACACTGCCGAGATCACCGGCTTCCTCGGCGTCTACACCAACCCCCGCCACATCGTGGCGTACACCGCCGGCGAGATCCGCCAGCAGTACGAGAACACCTACATCGGCCGCTTCCGTCGGCGGCGAGCCCACAATCAACGACGAGGCCGACGGCGTCCGCTTCATCCGGCCCGCCGAGCTCGACCAGTACGACATCCACCCAAGCATGCGCCAGCAGATCGGCGACTACCTCGCCGGCACCTACCACTACCTCGGCTGAGCCGCCAGCGTGGCCTCCATCCGACCCACGGCGGCAAAGATCTCCGGCGCCGCCCGGCTGATGAACTGCCCGACTACGCTGTCGTCCCCGTAGCGGCCTAAGATTTCCGCGACACGCTCCTCCGCGGTGGTCCGGCCGCCGTCGGGCGTGGTCGTCATGTCGCAGTAGACGAGCGCTTCCACTAGCAGCGGCCCTTCCAACAAGGGGAAACTCGCTCGAGAGCTCCTCCCGCAGCCCACGCGCCTCGGCCTCCAGGAGCGCAAACCAGTGGTTCGCGCCCAGCCGCACCCGCCGCTCGTCGGCTTCGTGCTCGTCGCGAAGGAACCGGGCGGGCCGCTTCCAGCGGATGGAACCCGGTCGTGGCCAAGCGCGGCGCCTACCTGACATCGTGCAGTGTGGCGGTGGCGACGAGCAGTCCGGCGTCCTTGCCGAGGGCCTGTCCGATCTCGGTCGCACGTTCCGCCACTCCCTGTCTATGCGCCCACCGACTTGGGAGCGCGGGACTGAGTTCGGTTGCCGCCAGTCTCGTTGCCCATTCTTCGACTAGATCACCCATGCCGCGCTCCCTGCCCGGGGTTCGCCGCGCGAAGGGAGGCGGGCGTGAGGCTGTAGGACCCGCGGCCACCGTCCCGCGTCTGCTGCAGTTCAGGGAACAATGGATCAGTTCAAGGCGTCGCCCGTACGGTTGGAAGGATCAGCGCTGTCGCTGGTGTACCAGGAGGGAGGAAGAGGCACAGGGGTGCTCTGAACGACAACCCAATGACGCCTTTCAACGCGCGATGACCGGCAACCCGATCGCCGCGTGTGATGAGGCGCTGCTCCCAGCGCGCTGACCATCGTCCACCCCTACCTCTGAAGGCCATGAACGCATTCGACCGTTGGTACAAGGGGCTCAGCAGCTTCAACCGGGACCTCGTCCTGCGGCACTTCTGCGCAGAGGCTCCGGTTCCGCTAGGCGAACTTGCTTCTCGGCATGCCCTTCTTCGGGAGACTGCGCGGCAGTGCCGGAACTTCCTCATGGACGAGTTCAACCGCAGTGTCGAGGGGGATTCGATACTCCGTGCCTGGATAGAGCACGCGGAGCTTGCCCTGCGGAAACCTTGCCTCGTCAGTTCGTTTCTGGACCGCCACGCCTGGCTTGGCGAGAACATTGGGGACAGGCTCACCGTCCTCCGCCTGTTCACCGGCATGCGCTGGCTGGACGCAACTACCTCCCCGACTGGACAGTGGATCTTCATGGACAGTCTGGAAGAGTGTGGCGCCGCCACGGTAAGAGCCCTTGATCTTGATGTCGACGAGGTGATGAGCCTGTCGACAGCCTCCGCTCTTCTCGACGCACGCCAGGTGCCTGTCCCCAGCGATCTCGACACCCTGCGTCAGTGGCTGATCCACTGCGGTCTTTACTGTGAGGGCAACCAGATCTTGTCGACTCGCTCCAAGCCCCAACCGACTGAGACCGCTGTCGTCTTTGGTGAGCTGGTCGAGCGGCTGTCCGTCCTCCTAGTAGATAAAAACGGCGAGAGCATTCTTACTCTCGGTGACCTTCTCGGTGAGGCGGAGACGACGGACGGGGAGCTTGGAGTGGTCTCGCGCATGCTCCGCGACGCCACCTTCACGGCGGGCGAGGGCTGGGTTGTGCCGGATCGCTCCACCGATTCGGAGCGGCGGCGGGCAGTGCGAGGCGAAGAAACCTCCGCGGAGCGCAATACTACGGAGGGTAATAGTACTTCGAGTGCGACCGAAGAAGTCAAAAGCAAGGAAGCAGAGAGTGACGGGTTCATTCCCATTACAGGCACGCTGGCAGATGCCAGCGGAGCGGGTCTGGAGGCGTCGCCCGGAGACCTCATCGCGCAGCTCCTCGAAGGCTGCCATGAGGGCATGAGCACCTCGCTCATCGAGGGTGCACTGGACGGAGTCGTGACAGAGGGAGAAGTGACAGAGGCACTCTTCACTGATGCACGCTTCGCGATCACGGTCAGGGGAGCCTGGTGCCTCCAGGACGGTTCCGACACGACTGCACCCTCCGCTGCAGCAATCCCGCCCCAGGGACTTTCCTCCCGAGAAGAAGAAGCGTCCGCTTCGACAACCGGCTCTGCCGGCGGCATCGGCTCGCACGGCGGGCTTCAGCGTGAGCGCGAGCGCCTCGACAAGGTGGAGGCCGCCTTGCGTGAGGCGGACACCCCGCTGACTGTCGAGGAGCTGAAGGAGCGCACGGGCGTCACCATCGGGATCCAGTATCTCCGGCAGCAGATCGAAGGGGATGCCCGCTTCAGCCGGAGCCAACGGAACCAGTGGGCGCTGACCGAGTGGCACCTCCCGGTGTACAAGCCGATCAAGGAACTGATCTCTGACATGGTCGATGCGCACGGCGGCCAGGTTGAGGTAGACAAGGTCGTGGCGATTCTCCGCCGAGACTTCAACATCCAGGAGTCCAGCCTGCGGGCCGCCATGTCCATTGCGCCATTCACGGCACGGGGAGGGGTCGTCCGCCGTACAGGTGAAGACCTGGACACTGGCTCTGAGGAATCAGCTGTCCCCGCAGCCCGCACCTCTGAGACCGACGCGCCGGCCGAGCAGCAGCCCCGCCCCGTCGATGAGGCCCCCGACGTGGACGACCTCATGGACCACCTGGGGTTGATCTGATGGCGGCTTCCCCTTTCCTCCGCGACTGCGGCGCGGGGTCCGACTACCGCAGCGACCGCAACAACCTGGTCGAGGACTTCTACCTGCCTGCCCTTGCCGCCTCCACCACCTACGACCGGGCCGTGGGCTACTTCGCTGCGTCGGTGATCGCCACGCTCGGGCAGGGAATCGACGAGTTCACCGTGCGCGGCGGCACCATGCGGATCATCGCTTCCCCCTACCTTGACCCGGCCGACATCAAGGACATTGAGGACGGCTACGAGCTGCGCGAAGTTCTCCAGCGTGCTGCCCTCCGAGACCTGGAGCAGGCGGTCGAAGACGCGCGGGCAGCCCGCGGTCTCGGCAAGCTCGGACAACTGGTCGCCGAGAACCGAGTCGATTTCAAGCTGGCCTATGTCGAAGAGCGTGGCCGCGTCGGCATGTACCACGAGAAGATCGGTGTCTTCCGGGACGGCCGAGACGTCATCGCCTTCAAGGGCAGCGCCAACGAGACCCGCTCCGGTCTTGTCGGCAACTTCGAGGCGATCGAGGTCTATCGGAGCTGGGACCCGAGCGATGCACGCCGGGCCGCCCGCATATGCAAGGACTTCGATGACCTCTGGGAGAACCGCACGCAGATGCTGCGCGTCATCCCGTTCACCGAGGCCGCCCAGGTGATCGTCGAGCGCAGCGCCCGGGCCACCGCCGACCAGTACGACCTGGACGACCTCCCGGCCGGCGGAACCCCCATCCGCACCACGCCGCTGCCTTCTCCTGGCATGCTTGCGATCCCGCCCAGCCTGAAGGTTCGCGACTACCAGAAGGAAGCTGTCCAGAACTGGTTCCGCAACCAGTGCCGAGGCATCCTCCGAATGGCCACAGGCACAGGCAAGACCCTGACCGCACTTTCCGCTGCCTCCCAACTTGGCACGCTCCTTCGGAAGAACGATGCATCCGCCGCACTCCTCACCGTCGTCGTGGCCCCGTACCAGCATTTGGTTGACCAATGGGCCAAGGACATCGAGTGGTTCGGCGTGACACCGTTGCGAGCGTACGAGGCGACCAGCAAATGGTCCCCGCGCGCTCACAGCCTGCTCCAGAACATCGCCCTCGGCGGTACGCGAGGCGGCGTCATCGTCACCACCAACGCCACCTTCGGCGGCGATGCCTTCCAGAACCTGCTCAGCTCCTATCGGGGGCACCTCCTGCTCATCGCGGACGAGGCCCACAACCTCGGCGCCGCGCACTTGCGTACCTGCCTCCCGGAGAAGGCCCAGTATCGCCTCGGCCTCTCCGCCACCCCGGAGCGCTGGTTCGATGAGGAGGGCACCAACGCCCTAACCGACTACTTCGACCGAGTCGTCTTCGAGATGGGCATCGGCGAAGCCATCCGCCGCAGGGCCCTGTGCCGCTACACCTACACGCCCATCCTCGTGGAGCTGGACGATGAAGAAGCCGAGCTGTACGCAGAGACCAGTGCGAAGATCGCCCGCCTGATCGCGGCCGGCACAGACCTGAAGGAGACCGCCGACCGGGACAGCCCACTCGGCCGACTTCTGAAGAAGCGCGCCGACATCATCGGCCACGCCCGCGGCAAGCTGGAGATCCTCCACGCGGAGATCGAGAGGCGCCGGTACACCAGCCACCAGCTGATCTACTGCGCCGAGGGCAAGCACCCCCTTCTCTACGAATACGGCACCGACGGCCCGCGCCAGATTGACCAGGTCATGGAAATGGTCGGTAACGAGCTGCACATGCCTGCTGCCCGCTACACCTCGGAGACGAAGCGCTCGGCCCGCCTGGACATCCTGCGCCGCTTCGAAAACAACGAACTCCAGGTCATCTCCTCCATGCGCTGCCTGGACGAAGGTGTGGACGTCCCGGCCTCCCGGACCGCCTACCTCCTGTCCAGTTCTTCCAACCCCCGACAGTTCATTCAGCGCCGCGGCCGCGTCCTGCGCAAGGCGCCCGGCAAGCAGCGCGCGGACATCATCGACTTCGTCGTCGTGCCGCCTGTGGGCGGGGAGGCGATGCAGTACGAGACCGAACGCAGTCTGCTCCGTCGCGAGCTGGCTCGCGTCGAAGAGTTCGCCCACCTTGCTGACAACGAGGGGGACACCCTCAATGTCCTCCGCCCCGTGCGCGAGCGCTACGGCCTCTTCGACACCTGAGCCCCCACTACAAGTACCCACCTTCTCCTCCGCACCCCCTACCTCGAACCAGGAGTAACCCGTGAGCGACGAAACAGCCGGCCAGCCTCCCGCACGAACGGTGCGCGACGTCCTGAGCGAGCTGCCGCGGGAAGCCAAGATCCTCGTCCAGAAGGTCATCGACCTGGAGACCGAGAACATCCACATCAGGGAGACGACCAAGGTCGTCCCGAAGATTGTCGACGCCGTGAGGGAACTGACCAAGTGAAGCTGCTCAAGCTGACGCTGAAGAACTTCCGGGCCTTCTACGGTGAGCAGGTTCTCGACCTGTCTGTGGAGGAGGGCAAGCCCGCCGTCCTCATTTTCGGTAACAATGGTGCCGGCAAGACCACCCTGCTCAACGCGTTCGCCTGGGCCCTCTACGGCACCTTCTCAGAAGACGTGGAACAGCAGCATCGCGTCATTCACGACAAAGCATGGGCGGACACGGCGTTCGGGGAGGCGATCACGGCCTCGGTTCGGCTGGACTTCGAGCACGACGGAACCCGGTTCTCCGTGGTCCGGCACGTCACCGTTATCAAGGAGAAGGCGGAGCAGGAGCCAGTCGAGCCTGAGCTGACGGTCACGGAGATCGGGATGGACGGCGAAGCCCAGAGCATCCTCAACGGCCAGGACCGGATCGAGAAGATCCTACCCAAGGGCCTGCGTCAGTTCTTCTTCTTCAACGGTGAGCGCATGGAGAAAATGTTCTCCGGCGACGTTAAGCGGGAAGGCGAAGGCAAGAACCAGGAGGTCCAGAAGGCCATCAAGACCCTGCTGGACTTGGAGGCCATCGAGCGTGCGCTGGAGGATCTGCCGAAGGTGTCCCGAAAGCTCGCCAGCGAGATCGGCTCCAAGGAGGACAGCAGGCTGAAGCAGTTGTCCGACCATATGGACCACCTCGCCACCCGCGAGAAGGAAGAGGTGGCAGAGATGCTGCGCCTCTCAGGCGAAATCAGCGCCTTCCAGAAGGAAGTCCAATCCATTGACCGCGCCCTGCTCCAGAACAGGGAGGCTGAGCCGCTCCAGAAGAAGCGGGACTCACTGACCCGCCGGATCAAGGCCGCGCACGACCGACACATGGAGTACAAGAGCCGCAAGCGCGAGCTGCTGTCACGGCACGGCTTCCTGGCTCTGACCAGTGGGATCGACACCAAGGTGATTGAGCTCGCGGACGAGATGCGAGAGCGCCGCCAGCTGCCCGCAGGCATCCAGCGCAGCTTCATCGAAGACATCCTCGAGGCCCAGCTGTGCATGTGCGGCCGAGAGGTCCGCGAGGGGACCAAGGAGTACGAGGAGCTGGACAAGCGCAAGTACAACGCCGGTCTCGAGGACGTTCAGGAGAGCTGGATGCGGGTCAGCGGCAAGATGAAGAACCTGGAGGAGAGGCGCCAGGAGATCCTGGAGCAGCTCACCCTCAACGCTTCCGACATTCAGAAGGCAGACGTCGAGATCAGCGAGCTGGAAGCCGAACGCTCTGATGTTGATCGGCAGCTGGAGGGGGTGAACATCCAGGACGTCCAGCGCCTCATCGAGCGCCGGAAGAACTACGCCTCCAAGGAGACCGACGCCCGCGTCGCACACAAGGAGGCTGAGAACAAGGTCACCTCGATCAAGCAGGAGGCAGAGGCCACAGGCCGTCAGTACCGGAATGCTGAGGTCAAGAGCGAGAAGGCCCGCAAAGTTCAGAAGCAGGTCGAGCTCGTCGAGAAGGTGCGTGCCGCGCTGAAGGAGATCCTCGAGATCAAGACCGAGGAGGTCCGCGACCAGCTCGACAAGCAGGTCAAGGAGGTCTTCTCCCGGATCTTCATCAAGAGCTACGTACCCGAGCTGAATGACGACTTCGAGCTGGAGCTACACACCGCGAGCGGAGTGGCCATCCGCTCCACCGGTGAGAACCAGATCCTCGGTCTCAGCTTCGTCGGCGCGGTCTCCGAGGTTGCCAGGAACATCAGTGCCCGGAAGAAGAATAGGGGGGAGGCGACAATCGAGACCGGCAGCGGCGGTGTCTACCCGGTTGTCATGGATGCCCCCTTCGGCAGCCTCGACCTGACATATCAGGAAGAGATCTCCAAGGCCCTGCCGGCGCTGACATCCCAGATCATCACCCTGCTCTCGCAGTCGCAGGCGCGGGGCAAGGTTCTGGAGAATCTCCAGCAGGCCGCCAATCAGATGTACGTACTGCGCTCTTATACGCCGAACCAGTCGGCGGGTGAAGAGACGATCGTGGTCAACAACCGTGAGGTTCCGTACGTGTCACACGGCGACTTCGAGCACACTGTTCTGGAGAAGGTGACCCTCTGATGGCCTACACGGACCGATTCCGCCGTCCCAAAGAGCATGAGGAGCTGCTCGGTAAGCTCGCCGACAGAAAGACCGGGACATTCGCGACCATGGTCGAGGCGATGATGTTCGCCGCGCTGCTCGGCCGCCGCCGAGGCGAGCGCAAGCCGTTCGACCAGGCTGACGAGCCGATCCGCCTCGCGCTCATGGAGAGCCGGGACTACGGGGAGGTGCTCCTCGACATGCTCGGAGCCGTCGAGTGCCCCGACGACCCGAAGATCCTCAGCGCCGACCGCCAGCCTGAGCGGCTCCTCATCTTCGAGGAATACGCGAACGCCGGCCTGTCCCACCTGCAGACACTTATAAACCGTCAGTCCGACCAGGACCTCGATTCGATCATCTCGAACCTCGTCCTCGAGGGCCTTCAGACACCTCCGACGGAAGAGAAGGACGACGTGGGCGACATCCTGGCAAGCGCCGATTTGGACTGGTAGTTGCCTTGGTGGGGTGTGTCCCGTCTTCGACGGGACACACCCCACCAAATCAAAATCGACTCTTCTGGAAGTTCTGTGCGTAGATTTTCGCTCCCACGAACCGTTGATTGCGCCACGGGTCGTGGCTGTCGCAGTAGACAGCACAGTTAGTGGGGTTGATTGCCCCGGACAGACGTCGTGGGGCTACGAATAGTTCTGCATTTTCGATGTTTGCTCTGCATCCAGAATAGTCCTCACAGCGCCCCCGCATCTTTACGAGTCGAACGACCCAGAGTGGGCGAGGAACGCTGATCCTGCCCATGTTTGGATGGTCGAATGTGCCCGCGTACGCGGACGGAGTTCCGTAGAGATCGATATGTGAAGACTTCTTGCGGTTGCACCATCCGCAGGCAAGCCTCAAGTTGCCCATGGAGGTTTCTCCGCCGATGGCCACGGGGCGAATGTGATCCACCTCCGGCAGGAGATCTCCTGGCCTGAGCCCACGTGGCCGAACGAAATCAACTGCGATTGGAGGGGTTACTTGTGGCGCATCGGGTACCCACAGGAACCTATCTCTTGCCGCAGCTGTGAACAGGTATCCGCAAAGGTAGCATCGGGGGTTTGGCTGACTGCTCCAAATCTCGCTGCGTTCCTTCTTTGTGAGCTTTCTTCGGTGGATGCTCCGGCGGAATTCAATCTCGGGCCATGCTGTCTGAGCGACTACCTTTGCCAGGTGGGCGATCTCGTCCCAAGGCGTGCCTCTGTGATCTTCCTGGAGGGTATCCCGCACTTCTCTATAGAAATGGGCGTAGCTCAATCTGGTGTCGATCTCGTAGGCTGCAGTATCGACGATTCCATTTATGTACCAGAGAGCCCAGGTGGAATTGATGTCAGACTTGAGTAGCCACCCCAGCGGGCCGTGCGCGTGTTGGGGAACCGACTCTCTAGCGAGGGCATGGATCGGGGCTGTTTCCCAGGGGTAGCTGAAGGCTTCCTGGGCTACAGTGATCCATGAGGCCAAGGTGCGGGTGTCCATGGTGAGCCCTCGATCAGGGCGTGTAGTTTTCTACACGCGGAAGGCGCTCCGGATCCTTGCGGTACTCAACCCAGACTTTTGCCCACTTCTCACGGACTGCCCGCTGGTCTTTCTTCAGCCCGACGCGCCAATCTCGGTTGAAGTACTGATTGTTTACATCTTCGAGCCAAGACTGAACGGTGGAGTTGACATCCTCGACGGAATGCAAGGTCATCTTGCGCTCGGTGAGGAACTGGAAGTAGTCGGCGGCCAGGATCGTCAGATGGATCTTATTGTATAGATTTGATGTGGTGCTTCCCCAGGCGTTATTGGCGTTCTGGTCGTCATCGCCGAATCGATTCCTGATCTCCCAAAAGAATCGAATTGCGACGTCACGCCAAGGGCCATCCGGGGCTTTCCAGATTTTGTATTTCTCTTCCAGGGTGGTTCCGACGGAAACCAGATTGGAGCTCTCGAAATGCTTCCGGCGCCAGACGTCAGCGAAATCGACGGTTCCCCCGAAGATTTTTCCTCCCTTTAGCTCACGGAAGATGGAGGTGAGAGACTTCAGAACCGTCCACTTGAGTAGGTTGCTGGCGTCGCCACCGATGCCGGTCTGCACTAGCCCCATGAAAGGGCTCTCGCTGGAGCGGGTCATGTAGGCAACGGCTTGGGAGTCGTCGAAGGGGATGCCGGCGCGGCGTAGCCGATCTGCGACGGGTTCCGTCTCTTCCTTTGAGAGGGAAGTCGAGACGATGGTACCGAGCAACGCCGGTTGCATGGGAGTGGCTTTCTGGTTCACCACTACAAACTGGAAGACATGTTCCGAGGGGCTGGAGTCAAGCAAGAGTGAGATAGGGAGGAGCCGGGCCTTCGATTCGAGGACTCGCCTGTGGGCTAGGTCGGGTTCGGCTCCACTGTCGACCTCAGCGGTCGCCAGCTCCATCCCTTCCTTGGAGTTTGCGAAATCTTCTGCGGCACGGACGGCTCCATGCAAACGATGCTGCCCATCCACCAGCACTACGGGGCGCAGATAGCTGAGCAGAGCATCGATGTTGAAGCCGGCCAGATTATCAGGGCGCTGCGAAGGGGGCATCTCTCGAAGGATCGATGCCCTTATCTTCAACTCCAGGTAGAAATCGAGGATCTGAGTCTCTTCGATGAGGAGGGCAGATGCGAGATCAGAATCCGGATCGACGGCCTCGGGGTCGATAGCGAAGAAGTCGACTTCCGAGTCTTCCTGGTCAGATTCTTCCTCCTCGGGAAAGTGTTGCTGCACGGACTCGCTCTGCTGCCGGGCTTGGTCCAGAACTCTCCGGCGGCGGGCAGCGTCGATTTGCTGCTCCCGGAGAGCGGGGACCCGCTCCTCTAGCCGCGCGCATACGAGGTCGAGGGCGTCGAGCAGGGTGAGATTCTCCACCGACTCGGTGCGGATGGTCAGGGTACCGAACTTGGGCTGTTCAGAGTTGGGTCTGAAGCTGACGGCCGTAGGGTCTTGAAGGGCACCGAGGAGCGGGTTCTGAACAACATTTCGTTCTTCGCTGAAGAACTTGGCCAGTTCGCGCAGCCGTCCTTGGTTTTCTTCCCGCTGCCAGCCGACCGTTTCGCTGTCGCTGAGTCGGCGACGCTGAGGGACGCCGACCCACCGATCGATGTCGGTGGCTTTGGCCGAGAAGAGCAACAGCGGCTTACTGCTCGCGGTTTCCTGCGAGACGTATACCGGGTATTCGAACTTCTCCTCGGGCATGCCTCTTCCCCCTGGGCTATGTTGAGCGGCATGGAGGATCTTACATGTGCAATGTGTCACTCGGGGGCAAGTTCTGGTATGGCGAAGGGGGCCGCTTGAGCAGGCGCGACCCCCTTGTAGCCACGGTCACTTCGTAGCTGCCCCGATCAGCCCCTCGATCGCCGTCATCTCCTTGTGTGCCCCCAAGTACCCGATCCCTCGCGCCAGATGGATCCTCAGCATCTTGGAGACGTTCTCGTCCGTCGGCTCCAGTCCGTCGGCCACGCAGCGCTGCTTGAGCAGGCCGAGGTAGAGGTCGCCGTGGGGTCCGGCGAAGGTCTTCCAGGACATCTCGACGTTGGAGTCGGTGATGACCTCACGGACCAGGGGGGTAGAGGCATCCGCCAGGGAGAGCGCCAGGGCCCAGCGGCACAAGACGTTCCACTGGGTGATGCCGGTGGTGCGCTTCAGACGGCTCAGGCGGTCCTTACTTGCGGTGGCGAGGCGGATGTTCTCAAGCGACATTGCTGGCTCCTACGTTCCACCAGTAACCCTCGACGATGCTGGTGGTGAAGGTGGTGTCGTCGTGGACCAGGGTGTAGGTGTGGGCGACGGACTTCTTGAGGCGGCCAAGCAGGTACTCGTCGATCTCCTCATCGGTGGAGAGGAGGAGGACTTGGCCGCTGGCGTATGGGAAGTATCGGTCCACCAAATGCTCACGGTGGCGGCTGTCGAGCCGGCCAAGCGGCGTGTCGATGACGCTGGGGAGGTGGTTGCCGGCGACCTTCATCAAGCCCCAGAGGAGGGAGATAGCGAGTAGCTGGCGCTCGCCCGCGCTGAGACGGCCGGGGTCGATCAACTCTCCATCAGTGTCAGCCAGGGTGAGCGTGAACTTGTCGGTATCGATGCGGAGGTCGTTCACCAGGCCCTGCTTGCGCATGAGGGTCTGGAAGCTCGTGAGCATTGCTACCTCGAGGCGGCTGATGTGCCGCTTGAGAAGGGCATCGCCGAACTGTTCCAGTGTCTTCCGGGCCTTCTCCGAGTACTTGATGATCCGCTCGACCTCTTCAGCCTTCACCTTGGTGCGGACGAACTCTTCGTGGGCACGCTGCAGGGAGGCGGAGACGTATTCGAGGCGGCGCTTCAACTCGTCGACGTTGTTGAGGCTGTTCTCGTGCTCCCGCTCCAGCCGTGCGACTTCCTGGAGCTGGTTTTCACGCTCCTTCTGAACGGCCTCGACCTTGCTCTTGGCCGGTACACCCGCCAGCTGTCGCTCCAGCTGCACACGCTCTTCGGCGGCTTCCGCAGCCTGCTGGAGGAGCTCGGCAGCTCGTGCCTTATCGCGACTTAGTGCCTCGTCGAGTGCAGACAGCTGGGGGAGCGTGTCCGGGGAGAGGCCGAGATCTACCTTGAGGCCGGCGGACTTGGCGCGCTTGGTGCGGTCAGCCTCCAGCTTCTCTATTACGGCGGCCTTCGCCTCGACAGGGAGCATGTCCAGTAGCCACTGGTCACGCTCTTCTAGGACCCCCAGTACCTGGTGGGACTCGGCTGCCGTCCGCTCACGACCAGCCTGCTTGCGCAGCTCCGTGAGGTGGCTTCCCATCATGAGGAGCGGAAGCGGGCCTGTAGCCAACTGGATCAGAGAGCCGCGGATTTCGGCGAGATGAGCGGAAACCTGCGCGAATTCGCGCTCGATCTCGACGCGACGCTCGAAGAGGTTTCCGCCCTCCTGCTTGTAGGCAGCCTCCAGTGTTTCGAGAGTGCGCCGAGCTTTGCCGAGCTCGCTGTTACGCTGAGAGGCCAGCTGTTCTGCGTCCTCCAGAGCGGCGTCGGCCGCCTGCCGTTCCTGCTCCTCCGCGTGGATCTGGTCCATCAGGTGCTGCTCTTCGTCCGACAGCTTCTGCCGGCGCTGGAGTGCGAGCAGGTCCGTACGGAGCTGCTGGACGGTGCTGACACCGAGCAGCGAATGAATGGCCGATTCAATGACCGATGCTGCGCGCTCGGGGTCGGCGAGTGATTCGATCTTCTCTCCGTCGAAGAACGACAGTGAGGCGACTTCGAGGGGGAGCAGGCTCTCGATGTGATCGGCCCACTCCTGGCTGAGAACCCGGCTGTACTTCAGCTCAGGCTCGACGCGTCGCCCCGGCTTCGCCCTGGAGCCGTACTCCTCATCGACGAACGTGCTCACGAATTCCTTGAGCGTCGTCTTGCCGCTGGTGTGCCAGCTGCGGACCACCTTGTAATAGTGCTCCGTGCCGTCCACCGTGACCGTGAACTCCAGGATGATCTGCGCACCCCGGGTCGGGTCGGCCTGCCGGTTGATGCTCTCGCGGAGGTATGTCTCGTACGACTTGCTGCCTCGACCGCTGCAACGCGCTCGTGGCCCGTACAGCGCCAGCTGGATGGCGTCGAGGAGGGTCGTCTTACCGCAGCCATTGAGGCCGCCGATGAGGACGATTGGCTTGTTCTTCTTGGTGGTCAGATCCAGCGACTGGGTGCCGCGGTAAGCCCCGAACTCTTCGAGAGTGATCTTACGCAGGAGCATCGATATTGATTTCTTCGTCCAGGGGCAGGTGGGTTTGCGTTCCCTCACACCACTCGTTCTTGTTCTTGCGCTGCGCGAAGTCGATGGCGTCGGCGCTGTCCTCGTAGTAACCCTTCTTTACGGCGGTCTCCAGGGCTTGGAAGAGGCCAGCGCGTCGGGACATTGTCCGGTATTTGCGCTCGACAGAGAGCAGCTCGCGGACCATGTCGTAGTGCAGGTCGTCGTCCCTGCAGAGCTCCTTCAGGAGCTCCATCTCGTCCGCGCCCATGACGAGCTGCTCGTCCAGAGGTCCGCCCGGGAACTCCTCGCCTGTGGACTCCTTGTAGATACGGGGGAGGGAGTCCTCGACCTCATGCTTGTCGAAGACCCAGAGACGGCGGATCTCGTGCAGCTCGTCGAGGGTGATCAGTTCAATGTTCTTGACGTGCTCAGGAGCGTTGGCGCGGATCCACGTCTGGGCGTCCAGCAGATCCTTGAGCCAGTCCTGGCGGAACTTCTGCAGGTACGGGCCGTGGATCGGGACCTCTTCGCCGTCCGTCCGGCGCGTGTAGACCATGACCTTGCCGTTCATTCGGCGGAAGTCTCGGGCCGGCTGGTCAGGGCGGGGGTACGGGAGCTTTCGGCCGGCGGGGAGTCCTTCCTCGCCCTCTTCGAAGTAGCCGAATGGGGCGTCGAGCTTGTCGCGGAGGTCCAGGAGCGGCCTCATCCACTCCTTCTCCTCGTCGTTCTGGATCATCGCCGACATCGACTTGTCCTGCTCGACGAGTGTGCAAGTCCAGCACCCGAAGCGGCTCGAGCCGCAGGAGGGAGTGGTCGAGTCGACCACGAGCGGACACTCACCATCGCCGGAGGCGCCCTGGTACATAGTGAGGAGATCCTGATTGTTGTAGCCCCACGGGTTGGGCTTCTGCATCAGGTACTCCCAGACGTCGTCGTTGGTCCAGTCTTCGACCGGGCTGTAGACGAGGGAGTTGGGAAGGTTTGCATTGGGTGAGAGACGATCACGGACGCGCCGCTTCTCGTGCTTCTCCATGGCGCGGGCGCGTGCCTGGCTCTCGGTCTTACGAATACCGAGCACCATGATCGCCTCGCCATGTGCGGCCACGACATTCCGGATGAAGGAGTTGGAGGGCTTGATCTTGAGGCGCTCGGTGCACCAGCGGAACTTGGGGCGCGGCGCCGGGTAGCCCCGACCGATCAGGTTGACCCAGAAAGTGTCCTTGATCTCCGGCGTGAGGCGATGAGGCTCGATGGGGAGGCCTTGCTCGGCGGCGGCTTTCTCCATCCTCTGCAAGGAGGTCGTCACCCACGCCGCGACGACGGGGTTCTCGACTAGGGTGTCGGTGCTGATGACGTGGACCGTCTTGGTGCGCTGCTCCGCCGGCAGAGCGGCGATGGCGTTCCATACGAGCTGAAGGACTGCCGTGGAGTCCTTGCCGCCGCTGTATCCGATGACCCAGGGCACCTGGTCGGCTGTGTAGAGCTCACGCACCTCGTCTGAGAGCTTGGCAATGACCTCTTCGAGGGGTTGCCCGTCGAACGGCTTCCGCCGGACAGGCGTGATGCCGAGTTGCAGAGGGATGGTACTCACGCTTCGCCTCGCAGGTATGCGTTCTCTACCCGCTGCTCTTCGGCGCTGAGACCGAGGCGCAGGTGATTGCGCAGGTAGGTGACTGTAAGAGTTACATTTTGGTGGCTTTTAGAAACACGGCCGCCGACGATGGCGCGGCCCTCCCAGTCTGTATTCGACCGAGTCCAGTCGACCTTTTCCAGAGGGGAGAGTTTTCGTTTCCACTTACTAGGCGCCGTGGATTCCCGAAGTAGGGAATTTCCGATGCGGCCGAGAGCGTGCAATGCGATTCCGTGACTATGGATGAAGTCGCGCCGCATCTCGGGTGCCGAGAGCTCTCGCTTGCGAACCATCCCCCACTCGGGAAGTGTCGTGTCGATGTGCTCCCAGTACTCCTGCGCCAGTTCGGCTGCGGCGCCTGCCTCGATCTCCAGGCCCTGGAGGAGGGACTGGGTGCCGTAGTAGAGAGCACTCAAGGTGAACATCATCCGGGAGCGGGCTGAGAGGGTGCTCTTCTCCATCTCGACGTAGCCCTTGAAGACTTTGCACTGGCCGGCCAGTGTGCGCGCGACCTGGGCTTCGCTGTCCCGATGGTCGTAGAGGACGCCGATGGACCGGGCCGGACGTACCGCGTGCCGGTTAAGGTCCGCGAACATCTGCTGTGAGCGGGCGAGCCCCGCGTCATGGAAAAAGACGACCGCAATCGTCTCGTTGCCGATGTCCGGGTTCTCCTTGAGGGCGTGCTCGATGGCCGCGCGCCGGTGCTGGCCGTCGTTGATCAGGAAGCGGGAGTCCATGGGGATGCGCAGCTGCCCGGTGCGGAACGCGTTGCCGTCGGAGCCGAGATGGTCGAACTCCACTTCGCCGTCGACGGATGCGGTCAAAGCGCTGAAGACATAATCGCCTGGATTGTCCAGAATGTACTTCGTGAGCGCCGGTAGGCGCCCCTTGTTGAGGATCCGCTGGGCGCGCAGCTCCGGCGAGAGCTCATCTTCGTCGAAGATAAAGATCTTTGGGATGAGGCGCAGAGGGCACATCGAGACGTAGTACTCGCGCCCTGCCTGGATGCCGCGGATGGCAGGGAACGTGTACTCGAACCCCGTTGAGGTGCGCGCAGCCACGACTCTGGTCGCTGGTGTCGCTGCTTTGATCTCCACCCGGCAACCTTAGCGTACGTCATCTGGTTAACGTACGAAGCTTGCCGAAGTTACGTCACCTTCACGTACGTAAGACGCGCCGGCATGTCAGGGGGTACGCCCGGCTCCAGCGAAGGGTGCCCCTGCCCGGGAAGTTGTACGTCGATGTCTGCGTTGACAACTCTGAGGTGCCGCGCTGTGCGTCAGCCGAGCATGCGTGTACGTTAACGACTTGACGTACTGGTAACGGGATGATTGCTCTGAGATGGGTGAGCGCTGTGGTGGCGTATCTGGATGTGGCGGCGACGACCCGTGTGGAGCCGCGGGTGGCTAACGTGGTGCTCCACTGGATGACCGACGACTTCGGTAACGCCGGCAGTCGCACCCATGAGTACGGAGCCCGGGCAAAGAAGGCGGTCCAGGAGGCCAGGGCGTTCCTTGCTAGCACAGTCGGTGTGAGGGCCGAAGAGGTCATCTTCACCAGTGGAGCAACGGAGTCCAACAACATCGCGCTGCTCGGCATGGCTCCGTACGGTGAAAAGCACGGTCGGAAGCACATCATCACCTCCGCCATCGAGCACAAGGCGGTCATCGAGCCCCTGCTGCATCTGCAGGAGAAGCAGGGGTTCGAGGTTGATTTCCTGGAGCCCGGCCCCTCGGGGCGGATCTCCACGGAGGCCGTGCTGGAGAAACTGAGGCCGGACACCCTGCTCGTCTCACTAATGCACGTGAACAATGAGACGGGCGTCATCCAGCCCGTGGCCGAGCTGGCGGAGAAGCTCCAGAAGACCCCGACTTATCTCCACGTCGATGCCGCGCAGGGGTACGCGAAGGTTCCCGAGGACCTGAAGGCACCCATCGATTTGATCAGCATCAGCGGCCACAAGATCGGTGCACCCAAGGGGATCGGCGCCCTGGTGACCCGGCGTCGAGGCTGGGACAAGGTGCCGTTGGAACCGATCATGTTCGGCGGCGGGCAGGAACGAAAGCTGCGCCCCGGGACGCTCCCAGTACCGCTGATCATGGGGCTGTACGAAGCAGCCAAGGTCTTCCAGGAGAACTGGTCGCGTTGGGAGCGGGACGCGAAGGAGATGCGGGAGCGGCTGCTCGCCGCGCTCGGAAAGACCCGCTTTCAGATCAACGGCGATGCCGGCCACGCGGTCCCGCACATCCTCAATGTGACCTTCGACGGGCTCAACGCCGAGGCCCTGATCGTACGGATCAAGGACCAGGTGGCGGTGGCGACCGGTTCCGCATGCACCAGTGCCTCCTACACGCCGAGCCACGTGCTGACCGCAATGGGCCTCCCGGAGGAGGTGGCCACCAATGGCCTCCGTTTCTCGTGGTTCCCCGGGCAAGTCTCGGACTTCGACCCGGACGGCCTGGCGGAGACGATCGCGTACATGCAACCGGATGCCCCCTGACGGTTTGAACTGCTCAATCTTCGGGGCGCCGGACCAGCCGGTGTCCCCGAAGCATGCGACCGCACTTGATCAGCTCGGTCTCCCAGCCATTCTCGGTGCCGATCAGGTGAGGATTCTCGTAGAGGCCGGCGCGTAGCTCGGACTCGGTCAGACGGCGGTAACGCGGCACGTCCGGGTCGTCGGGCGCCAGGAATTCGTGCTTGCGGTGGAGCAGAGGACGGTTGGCGGAGTTCGCGTAGGACATATGCGAGGTCTCGAGGGTCTTGAGATCTACGAGGTACGAGGTCGTGATCCGCGGGTGTGGGTCCTTGTCGAATTCCGGGCAGTCGAGCCAGCTGATGGCTCGCCCCTGGTGCTCCAGCTTGGCGATGGTCCATTCCTGAGGGCGGCCGGCTGCGACGGAGGCGCAATGCTCGTACAGGCGCAGGACTGTCGGCATCCGGTCGATCGCCCGGCGGTGCACGTACAGCGCAGTCGGGGTGATCTTGCCGACACTGGATGCGTTCATGGCGCCCCGGATATAGGTGTCGTCCCTGAGCTTGAGGAGCAGACGGTCGGAGCGCTGGCAGGCTTCCTTGTACGAGGTGAAGAACGAACGGACGTCGAGCTGGACGCCGACGGGGAGGCTGCTAAACGGACCTCGGCCGTTGAAGAGCTCGACGGCGAGGAATAGCAGAGTGTTCAGCGTCGTGCGCTTGGCGCCCTCGGAGACCTTCTCGGCGTCGGCGGAGTCGCGTATGAGGCGCTTGAGTTCGCCGGGTTTCAGGTGGGCGAGCTGTTCGGCCATCGACCGGGGCATCTCGTCGACACGGGGCGGGCGGCCACGCCGTTCGACGTAGTCGACCAGCGAGGCGATAGCGGAAGTGGTATCGGCTGAAGCGAGCCACTCGGCGTCGGGGACAATGCGGTGTGCGAGGTAGCCCAGTCGGGCTGAGTCGTCCTTAAAGGCGTACACGATGCCGGGGGTCGCTGATATGCAGCGTGTTCCTGTGATCTCCTCGACGTAGATCCGGAGCTCGTCCGGGCTGAAGAGGTGCTGGAACGTCTGCCGGCTGGTGAGGAGGCCGTCGCCGTACTCTTGGCCGCGGACTTTGGACCGCTCCCAGGTGAGGCGAGCCGAGACGATGAGTACGGAGTTGGCGAGCCTCCATGCCTCCTTGAGCGTCTGCCGACGCTCGACGGTGTCCTCGATGATGTTCAGGACGTAGGTGAGGAGGACGACGTCGGAGGGGGCCACCGGCGCGCTCGAGCTGTAATAGGGGTCCCAGCCGGTGATCTTGTAATCGAGGCGCTGGAGGGACCCGACGTCGCCTCCTCGGCCGCAGCCGTAATCAAGGATCGTGCGGTCCGCGTTGAACTGGCGGTCGGCCAGAGCCTGGCGCGCCGGTACGGAGAGGCAGGGGCGACCGATCGCGGTGCGGCGGCGGTCGCTGTTCCATGACTTCTGCATGTCGGCCTCGTCAGTCGAGGAAAGGTGCGGGTCGCAGCATAGGCAGGGCGACGGTACGGGCGAAGAGGTTTCCGGAAGCTGAGGTTTCCAGCGCGTCCCTCATTGCAGCCGGTGAACTTGCCTGACTAGCAGGCATGGGAGGCCCAGTCGCCGTCCGAGAAGCTGGACGTGACTATCTCGGCAGCGGAGACGCTTCGCACCCTCGGCTCGGCTGCTGGCGCGAACAGCATCGCTGCTCTCACCGCAGTCGTCGGCGCCACCTGGCACCAGGGTCAGTAGAATCGGGCGCTCTGGGCTCTTGCCGTGGTAGCCGTCGTGGCCGTCCTTGCTTCGGACGTCTTGGCACCCCGCCGCAGTATGGCCACTGGGTGAGACGTGTACTGCTGACCCCAGAATGAGTAGTTGCCCCGGCAGCGTGAATCCGCTGCGGCGATCCCTGGGCCGCGGCATCTGCCGGACAGTGCGGACCGCTCAGTGCTGGTATGCGGGCATAGTTTGATGCGTGAGCGCTGCGTGATCGGACGGGGTAGCACTAGGGTGGACTCGGCATCATGGTGATCACGGTCTGCCGTCTCTGACCAGGGGACGGGATTCTGGGGCACCGCTCAACACCACCGGGGATGATCCTGCGGGCCCTCGTAATGCGTAGGTGTGGACACCCTCGCCATCCGGGTGGATCGCGAGGGATCACGAGCGTGGCGACGGCGGTGGCTGGGGGCCAACGGGGAGCCGGTCTGCTCCCCGAGGCCTCTTGAGACTGCCCCAGACCGTCCGAGGCCACGGCGCTGACCTGGGGAAACGTCGTTCGGGCTGGTGGGGATCTTGGGTGGATCTCGTTCGGGACGAAGAGGTCGTGGGTTCAAATCCCGCCACCCCGACAGCTGAAACACCAGGTCCGGGTGCTACTCACACGAGTAACACCCGGACCTGTTTTCGTGTGCGTGCCTGTCTGCGTGACTACGGTCGGTCCGGCCGCGGGGTCCGGGTGCGGCGGTGGGCGGTCGGGCCTCGGCGCCGTCGGCCCGGGAAGGGATTGTGGCGTGCGGGGACCTTGGGCGCCAGGGTCAAGAGGGCGATGACCGCGAGGGCTGCGGCGAGGATGAGTGAAGTGCTGAGGGCCATGCTCCTGCCTTCCGTCGTGTCCTAACAGCCTTGAGTTACTTGTTGTTACCGGATCGCCTGCCGTCAAACACGTTGGGTGACGTTTGTGTGGCGGTGGCGGGGCATACGCCAAGAGGTAACGCTTCCCAGCCTCTTGGAGTGATGTCCGTGTCCGGTGACGAGAAGACCCAGGCGAAGGTCGAGCAGGCCAAGGGGAAGGTCAAGGAGGCCGCCGGCCGCCTCGTGGGCAACGAACGCCTGACGGCCGAGGGTCGCGCGGAGCAGGCCAAGGGCGATGCCCGCCAGGCCAAGGAAAAGATCAAGGACGTCTTCAAGCACTGACCAGCCCGCAGGAGAAGGGGGCGGGCTCCACGGGGCCCGTCCCCTTCCGGCTTCTCCGGGGCATGCGGGCATGCCGGTGGCCTGGAGCCCCGATCGGGGTTCCAGGCCACCGGAACGCGGTGCGTGGCTTGCGGTGTGGCTACCAGCGGTACCAGCGTCCGCTGCCGCCCTTGGGGCGGGCGACGAAGCCGACCAGCCACAGGACCAGGACGGCGATGGCCACCCACCAGAGAATCTTGAGCGCGAAACCCGCGCCGAAAAGGATCAGCACGAGCAGAAGAACGAGAAGCAGGGGAACCATAGTCATCAACCTCCGAGACAGCGTGTGCCCGACCTCGCCCCGATCATGCGGTTGATCTTATTTGTTTCTTATCCGCCCAGGTGGGCATAGAGGCGGGGTCCTGCCGTCCGCCCGGCCGGGGTACGCCTGCCCTCCCCGCTGCCCTCAAGGACCTCGCGTGCGCGCGGTTCGTCGGATGGGATGGTGGCAGTGACCCACGAGCGGCCGAAGGAGCGGGAGCAGGCGTGCCCGGACACGAACGCGATTTCGACACCACGCCCCCCACGCACCACCCCGCGCGGCAGGACCGCTCCCGCCGGCGCATGCTCGACGCCGCCTCCGCCGTCGCCCTGCTCAACTCGCCCGATGTCGACGCCACTTCGCTTCAGCCCTACATGCACGCCCTCCAGGGCGCCGCGGGAAACGGCGCCCTGGCCACGGCCCTCGCCGGCCACCGCAACGCCTCCGCACGTACCTCCGCGGCACGCGGCGCGAGCACGGGTACGGGTACGCCCGTCCAGCGGGCCGAGACCGGCACCACGGACGACGGTCCGTCCGACAAGATCACCTACCGGCTCCAGCTCCAGGTCAAGAAGGAGCGCCGGATGCACGAGCCCGAGTTCTGGGACGGTGACAACGTCGGGCACGCCTGGGTCGTCCTCTACACCGAGTCCGGCGGCTCCACCTCGTACAAGTCCTACGGCTTCTTCCCGGTCAAGCCCCTCAACGGGCGCCGCGAGGTCCTGGCGACGGTGCCCAGCATCGTGAAGAGGAACTGGGACCTACCGCAAGGGGCCTCCTCCGTGCTCGAAACGGCTCTGACGCGGGAGCAGGTCCTCGCGTTCAAGGAGTACGTCGAGCAGCACGACGGCGACGACTACAACCTCGCCCGCCACAACTGTGTCTCCTTCGCCCGCGGCGCGTTCAAGGCCGCCACCGGCAACAGCGCCCCGGGCCTCGGCCTCCCACTCCTGGAGAACCCCAATCTCCTCCAGGACGCCATCAAGCGGTCCAACGAGAAGCAGGGCAGGCCACGGGCGGGCGAGCCGATCACGGGCGCGTACGAGGGCGATACCAGCCCCACCAGGGCGGAACGCCTTCAGCAGCAGGCCGAACGCCCGTCCCACGCCGACAGCGACTCCGACGAGTCCGACCCGCGCGGCAGGGCCGCCGTGCCCGCGGTACGGCCCGCCCTGGAACGCTTCCCCCTCGATTGAGCCCGGCGGTCATCACGCCGATCCCGTGCGTCGAGCATCAAGGACTTCCGCACGGAGCATTCAGCCCGGCGACCGGCTTCGGCCTAGATTCAGTGCTGCCGGAGCGAGGAGGGGACACTCCAGCGCGCCCCGGTCAACACCACACGTCACCGGCGTCAGCCGGGAAAGCAAGGTACCCACAGTCATGAACACCCGAACCACCAGGACCGGCCTGGCCGTCGTCGCCGCCCTCCTCACCGCCGCCACCTGGTCGACCAGCGCCCAGGCCGCACCCGGCGTCTCGTACATCGGTTACGGCCAGGGCAACACCTACAACGGCGTGTTGTGCGTGCAGAAGCTCACCAACGACCTCACGACGCAGATCAACTACCACCACATCGCCGAGGACGGTTCCTTCGGATCCGACACCAACGGCGCCATCAGGGCCTTCCAGCAGTGGGAGCACCTGCCCGTCGACGGCATCGTCGGCCCCGCGACCGGAGACGCCCTGCTGAGCCAGGCGTACAACGTCAAGGGCTGCTACCCGTACGTCCCGAGCCACCACTGAACCACAACGGGGGAGAACCATGAACGGAACGCTCAAGCGCCTCGCCGCCAAGGCGGGCGTGGTCACCGCCACCGCAGCCCTCCTGACCGGAGTCGGCCTCGGCACCGCGAACGCCAGCCCCAACGCCGCGTACATCGGCGACGGGTACGCGAACAACGCCCACGCGGTGTGGTGCGTCCAGCACCTGTACAACGTCTTCGCGAAGGAACAGCGGGACAGGTACCACTACGCCACGCCCGACATAGCCGAGGACGCGGCCTGGGGGCCGCGGACCAAGGCCGCCGTGACGCTGCTCCAGTCCTGGTACAGCGAGACCCAGGACGGCATCGTCGGTCCGAACACCGGTTGGGATCTGCTGCATCTGGACTCCGGCTACGGAGGCAAGGGCGGCTACTGCTACCAGTACATCCCGAGTCCCAGCTGGTACTGACCGGCAGCCCGGCGGTGAGCTGACCGTCGGGAGCTGACCGGGCCGGTGCCCGTCGGTGCCGGGGTGCCGAGGCCGGGTCGGGGGGTGACCATGGGGAGGCGGGGGCCGATCGTGCGGGGGCCGGATCCCGGGAGACGCTGTGGTGGACACCTGCGGAAGTGCCACGGACGTGCTGGTGGTCGGGGCCGGGCCGGTCGGGCTGACGGCCGCCTGCGAGTTGCGGCGGCGCGGGGTGCGGTGCCGCCTCGTCGAGCGGCTCCCGGCCCGGCTGCCCTACGCGAAGGCGGTGGGGGTCCAGCCGCGCACCCTGGAGCTGTGGGACCGGATGGGCCTCGTGCGGGACGCCCTCGATCTGGCCGTGCCGCTGCGCGGGCAGCTGACGTACGTGAACGGCGTCGCGGAGTCCCGGATGGAGATGGTGCTGCCGCCCGAGTTCCCGTACGGCTTCGCCGCGCTGCCGCAGTACGAGACCGAGCGCGTCCTGGAGGGCTTCCTGAACCGCTTCGGGACGGGCATCGAGCGGTCCACCGAGCTGGTGTCCTTCGCCCAGGACGGCGAGGGTGTGACCTGTCTGCTGCGCACCCCGGGCGGTGAGGAGGAGGTGCGCGCCCGTTTCCTGGTGGGGTGCGACGGCGCGCACAGCACCGTGCGCAAGGGGCTCGGGCTGTCCTTCGAGGGCGGGGCCTTCCCGGAGGAGTACATGCTCGCCGACGTGGAGCTCGGGTGGGACCTCCCGTACGGCTACGCGGTGCGCGCGATGCACCACGACGCGCGGGGCGAGGTCGACGACGTGCTGGTGTGCGTCCCGCTGCCCGGCGCCGGCCGGTACCGGGTGTCCATGAAGGTGGCTCCGGAGCCGGGCGCGGCCGGGGCGCAGGACGCGGCCCCGGGGGGCGACGGGATCGCGCACGGGCTGGGCGGCGGGCGGGGGCCGGGGCTGGCGGACGTCCAGGCCGTCCTGGACCGGATGTCGCCGCACCCCACGACCGCGTCCGCGCTGCGCTGGTCCTCCGTGTTCCGGATCAGCCACCGGCTGGTGGACCGGTACGGGGAGGGCCGGGTCTTCGTCGCGGGGGACGCCGCGCACATCCACCCGCCGACCGGGGCGCAGGGCATGAACACCGGTATCCAGGACGCCTGGAACCTGGCCTGGAAGCTGGCGCTGGCCGTCGAGGGCGCGGCGGCGCCGGGCCTGCTCGCGAGCTACGACGCCGAGCGCCGGCCGGTCGGCGAGGAGGTCGTCGGCCGTACGGTCCGCCACGCCGCGCACGGGATCCAGGCGGACCCGAGCGACCCGCGGACGCTGATGCTGCGCGAGGCCCAACTCCTGGTCGGCTACCGGGGAAGCCCCCTCGTGCAGGACGCGGAGGGCGCTCCCGGGCCGCGGGGCGGGGACCGGGCCCCCGACTGCGGCGGGCTGACCCGGGAGGTCGCGACGTACCCGCTGCGCCTGTTCGACCTGCTGCGCGACCGCGAACACGTGCTGGTGCTGTACGGGCCCGGGCCCACCGCGGACGGTTTCGGCGCCCTCGCGGCCGCCGTCCGGGACGCGGCGCCGGGGCGGGTCACGACCTTCGCGGTGCTGGCCGACACCGGGGCGCAGGGCGCGTCGCCGGTGCCCGTCCTGCGGGACGGGCGGGGCGAGTTCGCCCGCCTGTACGAGGTACGGGAGCCGACCGCCTTCCTGGTCCGCCCCGACGGCTACCTCGCGGCGCGCCTCGCCCCGCCGAGCGCGCCGGAGCTGCTCGCCCACCTCGCCAGGGTCCTCGCGCCCTGACCGCGGCCCCGCGTCAGCCGGTCCCGGTCAGGCGCAGCGACACCCACAGGGCCGAGGTGGACAGGGCCAGCGCGGCCGGGGTGGTCAGCAGGCCGAGGTGGGTGAACTCGACGAGCCGGACCTCGTGGTCGTGGTGGTGCGCGATGCGCCGCCACAGCAGGGTGGCCAGGGAGCCCGCGTAGGTGAGGTTCGGGCCGATGTTCACGCCCAGGAGCACGGCGAGCACCGCGCCCGGACCCGCGGGTGCGACCAGCGGCACCAGGGCCAGCACCGCCGGCAGGTTGTTGATCAGGTTGGCCAGTACGGCGGCCAGCGCGGCCAGGCCGAGCAGCGCGGGCAGGCCGGTGCCGGCCGGGACCACGTGGGCCAGGGCCGCGCCGAGGCCGTTGTCCACCAGGGCCCGGACGACGATGCCCAGGGCCAGGACGAACGCCAGGAACGGCAGCGCCGCCGAGCGGACGATCGCGACCGGGGTGGTGCGGCGCCGGGCCAGTGCCCGGACCCCCAGCACCAGGGCCCCCGCCGCCGCGGCCCAGGCCGGGTCGGCCCCGACCGCGGAGGCGACCGCGAAGCCGCCCAGGGTCCCCGCCACCGTCAGCAGCGCGAAGAGCGGCAGCTCGGGCGGCTCCAGGGCGTCCGGCCCGGTCGGTTCGGCATCGAGGTCGGCGGCGAAGAACCGGCGGAAGACGACGTACTCGACCCCGATCGCGACCAGCCACGGCAGGGTCATCAAGGCGGCGAACCGGGTGAAGCTCAGGCCGCTCGCGGTGAAGGCGAGCAGGTTGGTGAGGTTGGAGACGGGCAGCAGCAGGGACGCGGTGTTCGACAGGTGCGCGCACGCGTAGAGGTGGGGTGCGGGCCGGGCGCCCATGCGCGCGGCGGTGGCGAAGACGACCGGGGTGAGCAGGACGACGGTGGCATCCAGGCTCAGCGCCGCCGTGATCAGCGAGGCGAGCGCGAAGACCGCGCCGAGCAGGCGCCGGGGGCGGCCCGCCGACCAGCGGGCCATCCAGGTGCCGCAGGCGTGGAAGAGGCCCTCGTCGGCGCAGAGCTTGGCGAGGACGAGGACGGCGGCGAGGAAGCCGATGACCGGGCCGAGGCGCTCCGCCTCCTCCCGGACGGCGTCCGTCCCGATCGCCCCGCAGCCGATGACCACGGCGGCGGCCGGGACGGCGAAGAACGCCTCGGGGCGGCCGAAGGGGCGGGCCACCGCGCACACCAGCACCACCAGCAGCGCGACCAGCGAGATGGCGAAGGAGAAGGCGTCGAAGGGCATGCCCGCGATCATCCCAGCAGGCGGCACGGCCTCGACGAAGGGCCCGCGCCCCGGTGGCCCCGGCCCCTCAGCCCGACGCGTCGAGCAGGGCCGTCAGCTCGTCGCGGACCAGTTCCATGAACGGCCGGGTCGCCGCGGGCTCCACCGCCCGCTCCCCGGCCACCGCGTACAGGTGGGCCAGTACGGCCGCCACGTCCGCGAAGGGCCCCACCGGGCGCACCAGCCACAGCCGGCCCGCCGGGCGGGGCGGCAGCCCGAGGCCGGACAGGGTCGCGTCGGCCTCGGCGTCCATCCCGTGCAGGTCGGCCGCCGACAGCGGGGCGCACTCCACCTCGGTGACCGTGCCGTGGCCGTCCATCCGGGTCTCCACCGCCCAGCGCGTGGCCCGGTCGGCCACCCAGGTCCGGGCGGGCGCGGGCCACACGTACGGCAGGAACACCCACAGCGCCTGCTCGGGCGCCGGCTCCCAGCCGAGCACCTCCAACTCGCGCACCTCGGGCAGCCGGTCCGGCTCCAGCTCGCTGCGCCCGGACCGGCGCGCCCCCAGCGGGTGCGCGGCGCCGTCCTCGTCCCAGTCCCATGACATGGGCGCAGGCTACCGACGAAGGGGCCCGGCGGCCGGGAGGCCCGACAGCCGGACCCGCGGGTCCGCGGCCCGCGGGAGCCTCAGCCCAGGGGGTTCTTCGCGATCCGCCCGGCTATGCCGTTCGCGACCAGGCCGGCGGCCGAGCAGTGCGGCTTGCGGGCCGCCTGGTCCTCGAAGAGGGCCAGGAAGGAGGGGCCGAAGTCGGCCCGCGGATAGGCCCGCAGCAGCTCGGCGCGGAACGACCCGTCGAACTCCTCCACCCGCAGGCCCGACACGTCGGCGCTGGTGCCCACCTGCAGGAGGTGGCTCTCCACGTCCTCCTCCGCCGTGACGTCCTCGCGCATGTGCAGCACGATGACCTCCTCGGCGCGGGCGCGCCGCGCCGGAGCCCAGCCGAGGCCCGCCGTGAGCACGCGGGCCACGTGGCCGCCCGCCTCCTCGAAGGGGAGGGTGTGGCTGTCGAAGGGCGCGGTCAGGCCCAGGTCGTGGAGGAGCGAGGCGACGTAGAACAGCTCCTCGTCATAGGCCAGGCCGCGCTCGGCGGCGTACCGCGCGCCGAAGGCGTAGGAGCGCACGGAATGGTTCAGGAGCGCCTCGTCGGCATACTCCGCCGCGATCTCCCGCGCCGCCTCGGCCGATCGTCCCGCTACGGTCCACATATCGCTCGGTTCCCCTCCGCATGACGTCTGTTGACGCCGGTCACTGTAGGCGGGGGTGCGGGCGGGGGTGGAAATCCACCGGCGCCGGATCCTCCCCCGGCCAGCTCAGCCGGGTCGGCGCCACCGGGGTCTCGGCCAGGACCCGGCCGCGCGAGACGACGAAGCGCGGCCGGACCTGGCGGCGCAGTGCCTCGGCGGGCGAAGTCGCGGGCAGCAGCACGAAGTTGGCGGGGGCGCCCTCCGCGATGCCGTACGCGTCCTCGTCGAGCCCGAGCACCCGGGCCGCGCGGTCCGTCACCATGGAGAACGCGGTGGGGATCTCGTCCGTTCCCGTCAGCTGGGCCGCGTACAGGCCCATCAGGGCGGTCTGGAGCGGGTTCCCGGTGCCCAGGGCGTTCCACGGGTCCATCACGTCGTCGTGTCCGAAGGCCACGTTGACCCCCGCCGCCAGCATCTCCTTGACCTGGGTGAGGCCGCGCCGCTTGGGGTAGCCGTCGAAGCGGCCCTGGAGGTTGAGGTTCGCGAAGGGGTTGCTCACCAGGTTGATCCCGGAACGCTCCAGCAGCCGCTGGAGCTTGAAGCTGTAGGCGCCGTTGTAGGAGCCCATCGCCGTCGTGTGCGAGGCGGTCGCGCGCCCGCGCAGTCCGGAGCGCAGGGCCAGGGTCGCCAGTACCTCCACGAAGCGCGACTGCTCGTCGTCGATCTCGTCGCAGTGGGCGTCCACGCGCAGCCCGTGCCGTTCGGCGAGTTCGAAGGCGAAGCGCAGCGAGTCGACCCCGTCCTCGCGGGTGTCCTCGTAGTGCGGGATCGCGCCGATCACGTCCGCGCCGCGGACCACCGCCTCGCGCATCAGGCGTTCGCCGTCGGGGAAGGAGACGATGCCCTCCTGCGGGAAGGCCACGATCTGGAGGGTCAGCACGTCCCGCACCCGGTCGCGGACCTCCGCCAGGGCGTCGAGCGCGATCAGGCCGGGGTCGGTGACGTCGCAGTGCGTGCGGACGTACAGCACGCCCTGGGCGGCCTGCCAGCGCAGCACCTCGGTGGCGCGCGCGACGACGTCCTCGCGGGTCAGCGTCCGCTTGCGCTCGCTCCAGCAGGCGATGCCCTCCCAGAGGGTGCCGGAGGCGTTCGGGCGCGGCTCACCTGCGGTCAGCGCGGTGTCGAGGTGGACGTGCGGTTCGACGAAGGGCGCGGTGAGCAGCCCGCCGTGCGCCTCGATGAGGGTGCCCGTCACCGGTGGCTCCCGCTCGTCGTCGTGCGGGATGAGGTGGGCGATCCGGCCGTCCTCGGCCACCTCGACGTCGACGAGGCTGGCGGCGACCGCGCCCCGTCCCTCTCCTGTGTGCAGCCGGGCACCCCGGACGATCATCCGCATACCGTGACGTTATAGCGGTACGGCTGCCAATCCGGCGGCATCCCGGCGCCCGGTGCGGCAAGAATGGGGCGCATGACCAGCGATGTGAGCAGCGACGTGAGTGCCCCGCCCGCCATGCCCGACTGGGAGAAGCGGTTCCGGGCCCCGCGCGTCGGGCTGCCCGATTGGGCCGAGGACGCCCCGGACCGCAGCCTCTTCGTCTCCAACGCGACGGGGACCTACGAGCTGTACGCCTGGGACCGCGCGAGCGGCGCCCAGCGGCAGGCCACGGACCGCCCGAACGGGACCACCGACGGCACCCTCTCCCCCGACGGCGCCTGGATCTGGTGGTTCTCCGACACCGACGGCGACGAGTTCGGCGTCTGGGTGCGCCAGCCCTTCGAGGGCGGCCCGGACGAGCCCGCGACGCCGGGCCTGGAGCCCTCGTACCCGGGCGGCCTGGCGATCGGCCGCGACGGCACGGCCGTGGTCGGCCGGTCCACCGACGAGGAGGGCTCGACGCTGCACGTCGTGCGTCCCGGCGCGGAGCCGGTGGAGATCTACCGCCACCACGAGTCGGCGGGCGTGGGCGACCTCTCCCGCGACGGCACCCTCGTCGTCATCGAGCACACCGAGCACGGCGACGCGATGCACTCCTCGCTGCGCGTGGTCACCCTGGACGGGGCGACCGTCGCCGAGCTGGACGACACCGCGGGCGGCACCGAGGAGCTGGGGCTGTCCGCGCTCGGTTTCGCGCCGGTCGCCGGGGACGCCCGGCTGCTGGTCGGCCACCAGCGGCGCGGCCGCTGGGAGCCGATGGTCTGGGACGTGGCGGCGGGCACCCAGGAGGACCTGGAGATCGACCTGCCCGGCGACGTGAGCGCCGAGTGGTACCCGGACGGCACCGCCCTGCTGATCGCGCACGAGTTCGAGGCGCGCGGCGAGCTGTGGCGCTACGACCTCGCGACGCGCGAGCTGGTCCGGGTGGACACCCCGCCCGGTACGGTCTCGGGCGCGACCGCCCGCCCCGACGGCACCGTCGAGTACCAGTGGTCCTCGGCCGCCGAGCCGGCCTCGGTCCGGTCCACCACCGGCGCGGTGGTGCTGGACCCGCCGGGCTTCCGGCCGCCGGGCTCCGTGCCCGTCGAGGACGTGTGGGTCGAGGGGCCGGGCGGGCGGATCCACGCGCTGGCGCAGCGCCCGACCGGGCACGGCGAGGGTCCCTTCCCGACCGTCTTCGAGATCCACGGCGGGCCGACCTGGCACGACAGCGACGCCTTCGCGGCCACCCCCGCGGCCTGGCTCGACCACGGCTTCGCGGTGGTCCGGGTCAACTACCGGGGCTCGACGGGCTACGGCCGCGAGTGGACCGACGCCCTCAAGCACCGGGTCGGCCTGATCGAGCTGGAGGACATCGACGCGGTGCGCGCGTGGGCGGTGGAGTCCGGGCTCGCCGATCCGGCGCGGCTGGTGCTGTCCGGCGGCTCGTGGGGCGGCTACCTGAGCCTGCTGGGGCTGGGCACCCAGCCCGAGGTGTGGGCGGTGGGGCTGGCCGCCGTGCCCGTCGCCGACTACGTGGCGGCGTACGAGGACGAGATGGAGCCGCTCAAGGCGCTGGACCGGACGCTCTTCGGCGGGACGCCCGAGGAGGTGCCGGACCGCTTCGCCGCCTCGTCCCCGCTGACGTACGTGGACGCGGTGCGGGCGCCCGTGCACATCGCGGCGGGCGTGAACGACCCGCGCTGTCCGATCCGCCAGATCGACAACTACGTCGAGCGGTTGGTGGCGCGCGGCGCCGAGCACGAGGTCTACCGCTACGACGCCGGGCACGGCTCGCTGGTCGTGGAGGAGCGGATCAAGCAGGTCCGGATGGAGCTGGAGTTCGCGCTGAAGCACCTGCCGCAGGGCGCCTCCGCCTGAACCCGGCCCGACCCGGGACGGAGCGACCGGTGCGGCCCCCGTACGGTGGTGGGGTGCACCGGTTTCTCCTGACCCCGCGCTGGTGGGGGATCAACGTCTTCGTCGTGCTGGCCGTCCCCTTCTGTCTGTTCATGGGGACGTGGCAGCTCGGCCGCTTCGAGGACCGCGTCGGCAGCCACCGGGAGGCGGGCGCCGAGCGCCCGGCCGACCAGGTCGCCGCCCCGCTGGACTCCCTGCTGCCGGTGGACACCCGGACCTCCGGACGTCTCGCCTCCGTCTCCGGCCAGTACGCCGAACAGCTGCTGGTCCCGGACCGCCAGGTCGACGGGAAGTCGGGCTTCTACGTGCTGACCCTGCTGCGCACCGACGGCGGCAAGGCCGTCCCGGTGGTCCGCGGTTGGCTCCCGGGCACCGCGGACGCGGCCAGGGCTCCGGCGGCGCCGACCGGTCGGGTCCAGGTCTCCGGGGTGCTCCAGGCCCCGGAGAGCTCCAGCAGCAAGGGCGTCCACTCCCAGGGCGGTCTGCCCGCCGGACAGCTCGGCGTGATCGGGGCGGCCTCGCTGGTCAACCTGGTGCCGTACGAGTTGTACGACGCGTGGCTGACCGTGCCGACCCCCTCGGACGGGATGATCGCGGTACCGGCCAAGGCGCCGGCGAACACGGGGCTCGACCTCAAGGCCTTCCAGAACCTCGGTTACACCGGCGAGTGGTTCGTCTTCTCGGCCTTCGTGCTCTTCATGTGGTTCCGGCTCTACCGGCGCGAGGTGGAGACCCTGCGCGACGCGGAGGCCGGGCTGCTGCCGCCGGACCCCGCCACGGGCCCGGCGGACGACGCCGCCGTCCCCGCTACGGCTTCGGCGCCGCGTCCAGGGCGATGACGCCCGTGCGGTAGACCGTCCCCGCGCACTGCGTGGGGACGGTGGTGCGCGTGGTGGACGCGCCCGGGCGCACGGCGTGCGTGAGCGCGACCCCGCCGCTCTCGGTGGTCGGGCCGGCGCTCGGCTGTCCGCCCGCGGCGGCGTCGGTCTCCGGCCGGGCGCCCTGCACCCGCGCGGTGCCGCCCTGCGCGGGCTTGCCGCCCGTGTCCCCGGTGCCCGTCGCGCAGGTGGGGTCGGGCACCCAGGCGAAGCGCACCTCGTAGCCCATGGACGGTTGGAGGACCAGGCCGGGCGTCTCCGTGGCCGGGTCGGGCAGGCCCGTCGCCGGATCGCCCGCGGTGTGCGCGAGGACCGCGACCGGGGCCTGGCCGGAGGTCGCGCCCGATGCCGGGGCCGCCGTGACGGTGTCGGCCCCGGTGACCGTACAGCCGCTGATGGAGACGTTGGTGACGCGGAAGCTGCCGTACACCTTGCCGTCCGCCTCGGCGGCGCCGGTGGTGGCGCGCACCCCGAGCTGGGCCTCGGCGCAGCCGGGCACGCCCGCCGCGGCGGGGGGCAGCGGGCCGCCGCCGGCCGCCGCGCCCGTGGCGGCCGGTCCGGTGCCGTTGCCTGCGACGGCCTGTGTCGACGGGCCGGGCCGCGGCGTACTGGTGGCGCCGCCCGCGGCGGCGCCCTGGCTGGTGGCCGGGGCCTGCGGGGGCTGTGCGAACGCGCCTCCGCCCGCGGCGTGCGGGTCCGAGGAGCCGTCCTGGTCGCCGTTCACGGCGGTGCCGTGGCCCGCCATCGCGGAGTGCTCGCCGGGCGCGCCCTCGGCCGCCGTCAGGTGCAGGGCGGCCGGGACCGCGGTCCCGCACAGCAGCACGGCCGCGGCGGCGCCGATGACGACCTGGCGCTTGCGGGCCCGGCGGGCCGGGACGGCGTGGCGCAGCCGCTCGAGCGCGCCGTCCGAGGGCGTCAGGCCCCCGACGGCTCCGTGCAGCAGCCCGCGCAGCTCGTGCTCCCGCACGACGTCACCGGGATCCTCGTCGTGCGTCCCGCTGAAACGGTTCACCTGGTCGTTCATGACTGCGCAGCCTCCATCGCCACCCGCAGCGCGGCAATGCCCCGCGATCCGTACGCCTTGACCGAGCCGAGGGATATCCCGAGGGTCTCGGCGACCTGGGCCTCCGTCATGTCCGCGAAGTAGCGCAGCACCAGCACCTCGCGCTGGCGCCGCTGCAGTCCGCGCATCGATCTGATCAGATCGTCCCGCTCCAGCTGCTCGTACGCGCCCTCTTCGGCGCTCGCCATGTCGGGCATCGGCTTCGACAGCAGCTTGAGCCCGATGATCCGGCGGCGCAGCGCGGAGCGGGAGAGGTTCACGACGGTCTGGCGCAGGTACGCCAGCGTCTTCTCGGGCTCGCGGACCCGGCTGCGCGCGGAGTGCACCCGGATGAACGCCTCCTGGACCACGTCCTCGCAGGAGGCGGTGTCGTCCAGGAGCAGCGCGGCCAGGCCCAGCAGGGAGCGGTAGTGCGCCTGGTAGGTCTCGGTGAGGTGGTCGACGGTGGTCCCGACGGCCGCCTCGGGCGCCGCCGCGCCCACGGCCGCCTCGGGCGCCGCCGCCACGGGATCCGCGGACGTCACCGGCTCGGCCGGCGGCGCACCGTCGGCGCCGTCACGCGGGGAGGGCACGAATCCCCCCCTGACCGGCGCTGCGGGCGCGGACACGGGCGCGGGCGACGCGGTGGAAGCCGGCGGCCGGGCCGGAAGGGGCACGATCACCGGGAGACCGCCGCCGCCGGGAGCGGAGCGCGGCGAGCGGCGCCGTACGGGAAGGATCCCGGGGCGCACCGGTGGAGCCACGAAGTCGAGCAATGCCTCTGCCACGCCAGTTGGACACGCGTCCCCCGGTCAGGGTTGTACGCGTGCGGCAGCCCCACCAGCATCGTGTCGCCCGCCCTCATGCGTAACCGCTCTTCACCTTGATCAAGGGATCGCTCCCGATCCTACAAAGCGAATTACGCGAATTCACCAGCAATCAGTTCCGCGATCTGGGTCGCGTTCAGGGCGACGCCCTTGCGGAGGTTGTCCGCGCAGACGAAGAACTCCAGCGCCCGGGGGTCGTCCAGGGACACCCGCACCCGGCCCACCCAGGCCGGATCGGTGCCCGCGGCGTCCACGGGGGTCGGGAACTCCCCCGCCGCCGGGTCGTCCACGAGGACCACGCCGGGGGCGGCCTCCAGGATCTCGCGGGCCCGCGCCAGCTCGACCGGATGTTCGAAGGCGGCCCGGACCGTGAGCGAATGGCCCGTCATGACCGGCACCTGCACGCAGGTCACGGACACCGCGAGCGCGTCGAGCCCCAGGATCCGGCGGACCTCCGCCCGTACGGCCAGCTCGTGCGAGGACCAGCCGTCCGCGCTCAGCTCGCCGGACCACGGCACCACGTTGAGGACGAGCGGCGCCGCGAAGGGCCCGGTGTCCTCGCCCACGGCACGGCGCACGTCGCCCGTGTGCTCGCCCAGATCCGTCCCGGCGACCACGGCCAGCTGACGGCGCAGCACCTCGGACCCGTCCCGGCCCTCGGCGCTCGCGGCCTGGTACGAGGAGACCACCAGCCCGGTCAGCGCGTACTCGGCGTGCAGCGCGCCCACCGCCGCGATCATCGCGGCGGTGACGGAGTCCGGCCCGGCGACGATCCCGCGCGGGCGGACCCGTACGGCCTGCGCGTTGATCTCGGGCACCACCAGCGGCACCTCGGGATCGTCCCGGAAGGCCGCGGAGTGGTCGACCACGGCGGCGCCGCGCGCGGTCGCGACCGGCGCCCAGCGGGCCGACACCTCGGCCGGGGTCAGGAAGATCACCACGTCGCCCGCACCGAGGCCGTCGAAGGCGTCCTCGGTGAGGGCGAGCACCTCGCACTCCTCGCCGCGCACGGTCAGCCGTCGGCCGGCCGAGCGCGGGGAGGCGATCAGGCGGATGTCGCCCCAGACGTCCGCCCGCTGGGACAGCATCTGGAGCAGCACCGCGGCGACCGCACCGGTCGCCCCGACCACGGCCAGGGCCGGGGCGGAGGACCGGTCGACGGCCGGGATCAACGTCCCGTGCCTCCGTAGACGACCGCTTCGTCGCTGTCGGAGTCGAGGCCGAAGGCCGAGTGCACGGCGCGGACGGCCTCGTTGACGTCGTCCTGGCGGGTGACCACCGAGATGCGGATCTCGGAGGTCGAGATCAGCTCGATGTTCACGCCCGCGTCGGACAGGGCCTGGAAGAACGAGGCGGTGACGCCCGGGTTCGTCTTCATGCCCGCGCCGACCAGGGAGATCTTGCCGATCTGGTCGTCGTAGCGCAGCGAGTCGAAGCCGATCGTGCCCTTCGCCTTCTCCAGGGCGTCGATGGCCTTGTGGCCCTCGGCCTTGGGGAGGGTGAAGGAGATGTCCGTCAGGCCCGTGGAGGCGGCGGACACGTTCTGCACGATCATGTCGATGTTGATCTCGGCGTCCGCGATGGCGCGGAAGATGGCCGCGGCCTCGCCCGGCTTGTCCGGCACACCGACGACCGTGATCTTGGCTTCGGAGACGTCGTGAGCGACTCCGGAGATGATGGCGTGCTCCACCGGCTCGTCCCCTTGCGGATTCTCGTTGCTGACCCAGGTGCCGCGCAGTCCGGAGAAGGACGAGCGGACGTGGATCGGGATGTTGTAACGGCGCGCGTACTCCACGCAGCGGTGCAGCAGCACCTTGGAACCGGACGCGGCCAGCTCCAGCATGTCCTCGGAGGAGATCCAGTCGATCTTCTGGGCCTTCTTCACGACGCGGGGGTCCGCGGTGAAGACGCCGTCGACGTCGGTGTAGATCTCGCAGACCTCGGCGTCGAGCGCCGCGGCCAGGGCGACGGCGGTCGTGTCCGACCCGCCGCGACCGAGGGTGGTGATGTCCTTGCTGTCCGCGGAGACGCCCTGGAACCCGGCGACGATGGCGATGTTGCCCTCGTCCAGCGCGGTACGGATCCGGCCCGGCGTGACATCGATGATGCGCGCTTTGTTGTGGACCGAGTCGGTGATCACACCGGCCTGGCTGCCGGTGAACGACTGGGCCTCGTGGCCCAGGTTTTTGATCGCCATGGCCAGCAGGGCCATGGAGATCCGCTCTCCCGCGGTCAGCAGCATGTCGAATTCACGCCCGGCAGGCATCGGAGACACCTGCTCGGCGAGATCGATCAGCTCGTCCGTCGTGTCGCCCATCGCCGACACCACGACGACGACCTGGTGGCCGTCCTTCTTGGCGTCGACGATCCGCTTGGCGACCCGCTTGATGCCCTCGGCATCCGCTACGGAGGAGCCTCCGTACTTCTGCACGACTAGGCCCACGTGCGCTCCTCGATCAAGTCCGTCAGTTTGCGGGTGCAGTCTAACGAGCGGCCGCGATCCGACCGTCTCGTACCACATCATGAGACGAAAAGATCAAAGAATGGGTTCCCGCGCGAGAACGGTCCGTGCCGCTCCCCCACCGGTCGCCGCGGGGCGCCGCTACTTCTTGCGCAGGCCCAGCGGGCCCGCGAGCTCCTGCGCCATCACCAGCCCGGCCTGCTCCGCGAGGTCCTCCTCGGCCAGGTCCTCGTCCGTGTCCAGGCCGTCCAGCTCCTGGAGGGGCTGGTCGAGGCGGACGTGGGCGACGAGCGACTGCAGGGCCCGCAGGGTGGCCGAGGCCGTCGATCCCCAGTTGGAGAAGTACGAGAACTGCCACCACCACAGCGCCTCGGTGGTGCGGCCCGCCCGGTAGTGCGCCAGGCCGTGCCGCAGGTCGGCGACCACGTCGGCCAGGTCGTCGGAGATCCGGTGCGCGACGGGCGCCTTGCGCGGCTCGTAGGGGTCGAAGACCTCGGAGTACACGTCGACGGGGTCCAGCATCAGCGCGAACCGCTCGCGCAGCTCGTCCACGCCCGGCTCGGGCCCGATGTCCGGCTCGTAGCGCTCGTCGGGCACGACGTCCTCGTACGCCCCCAGTCGGCCGCCCGCCAGCAGCAGCTGGGAGACCTCCAGGAGCAGGAACGGCACCGCGCTGTCCGGGTCCTCGCCCTTGGCCACCTCGGTGACGGCGACGATGAAGGACTCGATCTGGTCCGAGATCTGGACGGCGAAGTCGTCCGGATCCTGGCCCAGGGCGTGCAGCGTTGCGTCAGACATCGAGAAGTCGCCTTCCTTCAAAGGCCCGCCCGAGCGTGACCTCGTCCGCGTACTCCAAGTCTCCCCCGACGGGGAGCCCGCTGGCCAGGCGGGTGACCTTGAGGCCCATGGGCTTGATCATCCGGGCGAGGTACGTCGCCGTCGCCTCGCCCTCCAGGTTCGGGTCGGTGGCCAGGATCAGCTCCGTCACCGAACCGTCCGCGAGGCGCGCCAGCAGCTCGCGGATGCTCAGGTCGTCCGGTCCGACGCCCTCGATCGGGCTGATGGCGCCGCCCAGGACGTGGTACCGGCCCCGGAACTCACGCGTCCGCTCGATCGCGACGACGTCCTTGGACTCCTCGACCACGCAGATCACCGTCAGGTCCCGGCGCGGGTCGCGGCAGATGTTGCACCGCTGCTCCTGCGCCACGTTCCCGCACACCTCGCAGAAGCGGACCTTGTCCTTGACCTCCAGCAGCGCGTGCGCGAGGCGGCGGACGTCGGTGGGCTCGGCCTGCAGGATGTGGAAGGCGATCCGCTGCGCGCTCTTGGGCCCGACGCCGGGCAGCCTGCCCAGTTCGTCGATCAGGTCCTGGACCACGCCTTCGTACAACGGACTGCCTTCTTTCGCGTGCGCCGGGGGCTGCCGCCCCCGGCGGGAGGGGATTGCTTAGAACGGGAGGCCGGGGATGCCGGCGCCGCCCAGGCCCTGGGCCAGCGGGCCCAGCTTCTGCTGCTGGAGCGCCTGCGCGTTCTCGTTGGCCGCCTGGACCGCGGCGACCACCAGGTCGGCCAGCGTCTCGGTGTCCTCGGGGTCCACGGCCTTCGGGTCGATCACCAGCGCGCGCAGCTCGCCGGAGCCGGTCACCGTGGCCTTGACCAGACCGCCGCCCGCCTGGCCGTCGACCTCGGTGCGGGCCAGCTCTTCCTGGGCCGCGGCGAGGTCCTGCTGCATCTTCTGGGCCTGCTGGAGCAGCTGCTGCATGTTGGGCTGGCCACCGCCGGGGATCACTGGTCACTCACTCCATACGTCGCACTGTTACGGGTGAAACCGAGCCTACGTGCTCCCCGGGCACCGCGCCCTACGCCGTGAAGACCAACTCTTTCGAGTGAGGGTGGGGCGTGCACGTACCTGATCAAGGCCCCCTTGCGGGCGGAAATCCCGGGATTCGTCGCCCATCGCCCGCCGTTCGGAGGTAGGAAGGGCATGCGCACCATTGCGCACACGCGCACCACCACACGTCAGCGCAGGCAAAGGGAGTGCCGGGTGAGCCAGCCGGAGATGCAGCCCGAGGGACCACCTCGGGATCCCCGGGAGGAGGGCGGTGGACCGATGGCCGCCGCGGGCGATCTGACCGGCCGGCCCTTCCCCCTCGGAGACTGGGGCGAGCCCGCCGAGCGGCTCGACGAGCTGTACCGACGCGTCGAGGACGACGCCCTGCGCACCGCCGCGTGGTACCTCGGCGACCGCGCCCGCAAGCGGCGCGGCGCCCGGATCCTGCGGGCCGGGGCCGCCGCCGGCGTGCTCGCCGGCGCCGCGATGCCGCTGCTGGAGCTGACCGGGTCCACGCCGGGGCTGGCCACGTACGGCTACCTCTCGCTGCTCGTGGGCGCGGCCTGTCTGGCCTGCGACCGGTTCTTCGGGCTGACCTCGGGGTGGATGCGGGACGTGGCGACGGCGCAGGCGGTCCAGCGAAGACTCCAGACGCTCCAGTTCGACTGGGCGTCGGAGAACGTGCGCGAGGTGCTCGGCCCGACCGAGGGCACCGCCAGCGAGGCCGCCGACCGCTGCCTGTCCGTGCTGCGGCGCTTCCAGGAGGACGTGACGGAGCTCGTGCGCTCCGAGACCGCGGACTGGATGGTGGAGTTCCGCTCGGGTCCCGCGCCACTGGTCATGCAGTCCTTGGGCGTCTCCGGCGCCCGCGCGGAAGCGGGCGCCCCGCCCGTCCGCTTCCCGCTCCCCCCGGGCACCCGCCCGAACATGCCGCGCCAGCGACCGCCGGAGCAGCCGAGGTGAGGACGGGCGGGGCCGGTGCCGGCCCCGCCCCGCCCCGCGATCAGCTGAAGATGATCATCGACCCCTGGCCGAGGCTCCGCGTCGCCGCCGCGTGCAGCCCCAGCCACACGTGCCGCTCGCGGGCGAAGGGGCTGTCGTCGTAGGGAATCGGCCCCGCCGGTTCCTCCAGCGAGGTGGGCCGCCCCGGCGGCGCGGGCGGCGCGGGCGGGTTCCCCGGGTCGATCCCGATCGCGGGACCCACGAACGCCAGCTCGCGCAGCAGGCCCTGCGCGGAACCCAGCGGCCCGCCCCCGGCCAGCAGCTCCTCGTTCGCCAGCGGCACCGCGAAGTCCACCGGGACGTACGCCCCGGCGTGGTCGTAGTGCCACACCAGGTGCGACTGCTGGGCCGTGGACTCGAACATCTCCAGCAGCTGCTCGTAGTCGCCGCCCAGCTCGTCCACCGGGGTCACCGGCAGTCCGCAGAGCTGGAGCAGGTAGGCGCGCCGCAGGAAGTGCAGGGCGTCGTAGTCGAAGCCGGCCACCGGGGCCACGTCCCCCGACAGCCCGGGCATGTAGGCGAAGACGGGCACGGACGGCAGTCCGGCCTCGCCGAGCGCCTTGTCGTACGAGGCGATCTCTTCCGCGAAGGGGTTGTCGGGGCTGTGGCACAGCACGTCGACAAGGGGTACCAGCCAGAGGTCACAGGCCACGCGGGCTCCGTCCGGTCGTGTGTCCGCCGATCGGCCCAGCGTAGTGCGCCGGACACCCTCCGCGAAGGGGTCGGTAGAGGTTGCTCCCCGAGCGAGGACCTGCCCCGCGACCGGCGCTACGACCGACCCACCCGCCAGACCCACGCGTCCCGCACCTTCACCGGCGGCGCACCGAGCAGCTCCGTCAGCGTGCGCACCAGCTCCGCGGAGCGGTCCTGCTCCGGCACGACCACCACGCCGGCCTTCCAGTACGACAGGTCGCGGCGGGCCTGCGCCCGCCACTCGGGCCCGATGGCGGGCGGCTCGGCGCCGTAGCGGATGTCCCGCAGCAGGTTCGACAGGTGCCGCGGGGGCGCGCCGTAGATCCCGGTCCGCTCCGGGCCCCAGGGCCCGTTGTAGTAGCCGCCGGCCAGGTCGAAGCCGAAGTCGGCCTCGACCTGCCAGTGCAGCGCGTCGGCCACGCCCGGGTCGGGCAGCGGCACCGCGACCAGCGCCTCGCCGTCCCTGACGTACTCCTTCCAGGCACCGGAGGTGATGAAGGCCGGCACCGGGGCCCGGTCCCGGACCGCCAGCGGCAGCGGCAGCACCGGCAGCAGGACGGCGGCCACCGCGAGCACGCCGAGCGTGCGGTGCTCGCGGGCGGGCGCGGTGGCGATCCGGTCCAGCGCGAGGGCCACCAGGATGCCGAGGACCGGGGCGCACACCATCGCCACGCGTCCCTCGATGACCGACTCGAAGAGCGGCAGCTTCGTGATCCAGCGCCACGGGCCGGGCAGCGTGAGGTCGGTGTGCGGGATGGGCACGATCGGCCCGAGCGAGAGGACCGCCGCCACGACACCGGTGATCGCGAGCGCGCGGACGAGCGTGCTGCGCCACATCCAGACGCAGACGAGCGCGCCGAAGGCGAGCAGCGGCCAGCCGTAGAAGGCGTTCTGCTCGGTGGTGTTCAGGGAGAGCTTGCCCGCGGTCTGCGGGTCGCCGAAGAGCGAGCGGCCCGCGTACTCGATCAGGGCGCGCGGGCTGTTCCCGGCGTTGTCCCCGTGCAGCACCGAGTGGTAGCTCTGCGGACCGGAGAACTGCCAGTACAGCGGGAAGATCACCAGCGGCAGGCAGACGGCCAGCGCGATGACCACGCCGAGGCCCAGCGGGCGCCAGGCCGCGCGGACCCGCTCGCGGTCGACGACGAGGTGGGCGAGGGCGAAGACGACCAGGCCCAGCGCGGTGATGAGCAGCGGCTCCTCGCCGATGAAGATCTGGTACGTCGCGAAGAGGCCGAGCAGCACCCCGTCGCGGACCACCCCGCGGCCGTCGTGCGCGGCGTCGCACAGGCGCAGCGCCCGGTCGATGATCAGCGGGATCATGAACAGGACGACGAAGTTCGGGTGGCCGTTGGCGTGCGAGATCATCGGCGGCGCGAAGGCCGCCAGCGCGCCGCCCGCGGCGGCGGCCCAGCGGGTGCGCACCAGACGGCGGCGGATCAGCCAGTACCAGGTCCAGCCCGAGGCGGCCATGCCGAGCGTGAGCACCAGCACGAAGGTGACGGTCGCGCCGAAGAGCAGGGTGACCGGGATCAGCGGGACGGTCAGCCCGAGCATGGTCGCGTTGGCCATCAGGTTCACGCCGTCCGGCATGCCCTGGGCGGTGGTGAAGAGCGGATTGCGCAGGTGGGTGATGTTGTCGGTGGTGACGCCGACGAACCATTCCCACTGGTTCTGGTCCTGGAGCGCGTCGCGCAGGTAGGCGCCGTCGAGGTCGAGCCAGAGCCGGTGGAAGAGCAGGAAGGCGAGGGCGACGAAGAAGGCGGCGACGGCGAGCCCGCCCGCGTTCAACCGGAAGAACTCGCGGATCCGCAGGCCGAGCCGGCGCTCGCCCGGGTGGCGTTCCCTGACCGGGCGCTCGCCCGCGGTTCGCCGCACCGTACGTTCCTCGGTGCGCCAGCCCCGCGCGCGGCACCAGCGCAGCACCTCGGCGTCGATGGCCGGGCCGTGCAGGGTCGAGGCGGCGAAGGCGGCGCGGGCCCGGGCCCCGTCGAAGAGGGCGAAGGCGAGGGTGTCGGCGCGGAAGCCGGGCGGGCCGGGGATGCCGAGGGCGCGGGCCAGGGGGCCGCGGTGGCGGCCGGAGATCACCGCGGTGGTGTCCGGCGCGCGGTCCAGGCCGCTCTGGAGTTCGTCGAGCCCGTGCAGACCGGTGGCCGCGTGCGCGGCGTCGGTGAGCAGGATCCGGCGCCCGGTGGAGGCGCTGACCGCCGCGCGCAGGGTGGGGACGGCCCGTACGCGGGGATCGTCGGGCCGGGTGCCGGGGGCGTCGCTGTCGGGGGCTGCGTTGTCGGGGGCGTCGCTGTCGGGGGCGTCGGGGGCTGCGTAGTCGGGGGCTGCGTGCCCGGGGGGCGTCGCGTCCGCGGGTGCGGCCGGGGCCACGACCAGCAGTTCCCAGGCGCCGCCGCCGGGCCAGGACGCGGCGCGTTCGTCGAGGTCCGCGCGCAGCCGGGCCAGGAGCGGGGCGGTGCGGGCCGCCGGGGCGCCGTGGGTCCGCAGGATCACGCTGAGGCGGACCGGCTGCGGCCAGGTGGCGCCCGTACGCGCGTCGAGGCGTTCGCTCGGCGCGCTCACGCGCCCGCCGCCGTCAGTCCGGAGGCCCAGTCCAGGCCGTGCTGGTTGTAGGCGTGCACCAGGCGGCGGACCTCGTGCGCGTCGGCGCGGGTGACCGCCTCGACGAGTTCGTTGTGCCCGCTCCACAGCGCGGAGCGCAGTGTCGGCTCCTGCTGGAGGTGGGGGACGGCGAAGACCCAGCACTGCACGCGGATGCGGTGCAGGAAGTCCGCGATGTAGACGTTGCCCACCAGAGCGCTCAGCTCCCTCCAGAAGCGCAGGTCGTAGCCGATGAGCACCTCCAGCGAACCGCTCAGCGCGGCCCGCCGGGCCTCCTCCGCCCGCCGCCGCACCGACACCAGCATCTCCGCCGCGCCGGGCGCCGTACCGCGCTCGACCAGCCTGCGGAATATCCCGTCCACGATCAGGGTGCGGGCCTCGACCATCCCGCGGAAGTCGTCCACGGAGAAGATCCGCACCCGGAAGCCGCGGTGCTGGACCGAGTCCAGCAGTCCCTGCGCCGCGAGGTCCACCAGCGCCTCGCGCACGGGCGTGGCCGACACCCCGTACTGCTCGGCGATCTGTTTGACCGTGAACTCGGTGCCGGGCGGCAGGCGTCCCGCGAGCACCTCGTCGCGCAGCGCGTCCGCGATCTGCTGGCGCAGCGTGTTGCGCGTGACAGCTCCGCTGCCTGGCATAAGGGCCCGTCTCCTTCGTAGAACTCCGGACACCTTAGGCCAGGCGGCGGGGCCGCGGCCGGGACGCTATGTGATCACTGTGTGTTCGTTGGGCGGAGAGGAGGTGTCCTCTATGCGGATGTGGTGTGCCGGTCCGCGACCGTGAGGGCCTCGTCGAGGAGGGCCAGACCCTCCTTCGCCTCCGCTTCGGAAATGGTGCACGGCGGGACGACGTGCGTGCGGTTCATGTTCACGAAGGGCCACAGGCCGGACGCCTTGCAGGCCGCGGCGAACTCGGCCATCGGCGCGTTGTCGGCGCCCGCGGCGTTGTAGGGGACCAGCGGCTCGCGCGTCTCCTTGTCCCGTACGAGCTCCAGCGCCCAGAAGGCGCCCAGACCGCGGACCTCGCCGACCGAGGGGTGGCGCTCGGCGATCTCGGCGAGCGCCGGGCCGATCACGTTCTCGCCGAGGTGGGCGGCGTGCTCGACGACGCCCTCCTGCGCCATCGCGTTCATGGTCGCCACGGCGGCGGCGCAGGCGAGCGGGTGGCCGGAGTAGGTCAGTCCGCCCGGGTAGGGGCGCGTGGCGAAGGTGTCGGCGATCGCGCCGGAGATCGCGACGCCGCCGAGCGGTACGTAGCCGCTGTTGACGCCCTTGGCGAAGCAGAGCAGGTCGGGGGTGACGTCCCAGTGCTCGGCGGCGAACCACCTGCCGGTGCGGCCGAAGCCGGACATGACCTCGTCGAGGATGAAGACGATGCCGTAGCGGTCGCAGAGTTCGCGCACGCCCGCGAGGTAGCCGGGGGGCGGGGTCATGATCCCGGCGGTGCCCGGCACCGACTCCAGGATGATCGCGGCGATGGACTGCGGTCCCTCGAAGGCGATCGTGTCGGCGAGGTGGCGCAGCGCGCGCTCGCACTCCTGCTCCTGCGACTCGGCGTGGAAGGCCGAGCGGTAGAGGTAGGGGCCCCAGAAGTGCACGACCCCGGCCGAGGCGGTGTCGGAGGGCCAGCGGCGCGGGTCGCCGGTCAGGTTGATCGCGGCGGCGGTGGCGCCGTGGTAGGAGCGGTAGGTCGACATGACCTTCTGGCGGCCGGTGTGCAGCCGGGCCATCCGGACGGCGTTCTCGACGGCCTCGGCGCCGCCGTTGGTGAAGAAGATCTTGTCGAGGTCGCCGGGGGTGCGCTCGGCGATCAGGCGGGCGGCCTCGGAGCGGACGTCCACGGCGAAGCCGGGGGCCAGGGTGCACAGCCGGGCGGCCTGCTCCTGGATCGCGGCGACGACCTTGGGGTGCTGGTGGCCGATGTTGGTGTTCACCAGCTGGGAGGCGAAGTCGAGGTAGTGCTTGCCCTCGTAGTCCCAGAAGTACGACCCCTCGGCCCCGGCGACGGCGAGCGGGTCGATCAGGGCCTGGGCGGACCAGGAGTGGAAGACGTGGGCGCGGTCGGCGGCCTTGACGGCCGCACCGGCGCCCGGGTCGGCGGACACGGCGTGGGGAGCGGCGTGCGGGACATGAGGGGTCATGCGGTCAGGCTAGAAGTGCGCAGGTGGGAGGGGATATCGGCGGTCTGTATGGGGCTGGGGCACGGACCTCGGCAACCTGTCCGGCGAACGGCGCCGGATCCATTGCGGGCATGCCGCCATCCAAGGGCACCTTTTGCGACAAGAAGGACGAATGCCTACGCGGCCGGGACCCGCCCGGTCGGCCGATCGGGATTATGTCGAAGTCAATAAGCCTGTAAGTAAACCTTGTTGCCCAGGTCACAGGCATCGCACACTGCGGCACATGGAGCCGTTGAACGTAGTTGCAGAACTGTGGGAGCGGATCGAGGCCCGCGACTGGGACGGAGTCGGCGAGCTGATCGCCAAGGACGCGGTCATCGAGTGGCCCGTCAGCGGGGAGCGGATCGTCGGGCGCGACAACTTCATCGCCGTGAACAGCGACGGCGCCGCGGACGCGGACGCGGACGGGGACGCGCGGTCGGTGGAGGTGCTGCGGATCCTCGCCGACGGGGACTTCGTCGTCACCGAGGTCGAGATCCCGCAGGACCACGTCGTGTACCGGGCGGTGTCCCTGTGGACCGTGCGCGCCGGGGAGATCGTCGAGGCGCGGGAGTACTGGACCAGCCCGGGCCAGGATCCCGCGCCGCGCTGGCGCGCGGGGTACGTGGAGCCACTCGTGGCGGACTGAGCGCCGGGGCGTGCCGTGATGGTGGGTGTCGTGCCGTGTCACCCACGTCATACCTGAGAGCTACGCGGAAACCCACCTCCCTGGCGGGACGCTGACGACGGGGCCCGGTTCATAACTTCGGTACCAGAGAGAACACCCCCCTCTGGACCGAAGGAAGACCACCATGGCGCCCAGCGCGAACAGCCGCCCCGCACGACTGCGCCGCACGCTGCTCGCCGGGCTGATAGCCGCCGCGGTCGTCCTCCCCGTGTCCGCCGCCACCACCCCCGACGTGCCCGCTCCGGCGGCCGCCCGCTTCGCCGAGGGCGCGAGCGCCTCCGAGCGGTACGCCGCCAACCTCGCCGATCTCGACGAGGCGGCCCGCATGGCGGCGGACGCGGGGCGCGTGGAGCGCGCCGCGAAGCTGCGGGCCATGACGGCGGGCGGTACGGCCCACTTCCTGTCCTTCGACGGGCACGGGACGGGGCGGGCCGTCGAGGTCCTGGGCGACCTGGCGACGGCGGACCGGATCGCGGTCCTGGTCCCCGGGTCGGACACCACCCTCGACACCTACCAGAGGTTCCGTGCCGGGGCCCTCGCCCTCCAGCAGCGCCTCCAGGCCGAGCACCCGCGCTCCGCCGTGGTCGCCTGGCTCGGGTACGACACCCCCGGCACGGTCAGCACGACGGTCCTGACCACGGCCCGCGCCGATGACGCGGCGCGGAAACTGGCCCCCTTCCTGGCGGAGTTGCGGCGCCTGAGCCCCAGCGGTGCGCGGCAGTCGCTGCTGTGCCACTCCTACGGCTCGGTCGTGTGCGCCCGGACCGAGACCGGACCGCAGGTCACCGACATGGCGCTGTTCGGCAGCCCGGGCACCGGCGCCGACACCGCCGGTGAGCTGCCCACCACCGCCCGGGTGTGGGCGGGACGCGGCAGCGACGACTGGATCGCGGACGTCCCGCACACGCGCATCGCCGGGATCGGTTTCGGCGTGGACCCCGTGGACCCGGCGTTCGGCGCCCGTTCCTTCGCCGCCGGCACCGGTGGACACAGCGACTACCTCCGCAGCGGCACGACCTCGCTCGACAGCCTGGCCCGGATCGTCCTGGGCACCACCGCTCCCACGGAGGCCTCCCATGCTTGAGCTTCGTGCCCGCCGGGCCGCCCTGGTCCGCCGGATCGACACCGCCACCCCCGCCGACCGGGACCGGGCCGTGGACGCGCTGCGCGCCTTCGCGATCCTCGGGGTGGTCCTGGGCCACTGGCTGGTCACCTCGCTGCACCCCACCGAGGACGGCCTGCGCACCAGCAGCCCGCTGTCCTCCATGCCGTGGCTCGCGCCGCTCTCGTGGGTGTTCCAGACGCTGGCCGTCTTCTTCCTCGTCGGGGGGCACGTGGGTGCGCTGAGCCACGCCGCGGCCCGGGCGGGCGGAGTGTCGTACGGACAGTGGGTCGGGCGGCGGCTGGGGCGGCTGTTCCGTCCCGTCGCGGCGGTGCTCCTGGTGTGGACGGCCGTGGTGGGCGTGCTGCTGGGCAGCGGTGTCACGTCGGGCACGGTCCGCGGGTTGGTGACCCTGGTGCTGTCCCCGATGTGGTTCCTGCTGGTCTTCGCCGGTCTCACGGCGCTGACCCCACTGGTGGCCCGACTGAACCCGCTGTGGCCGCTGGCCGTCGTCGCCCTGGTGGACCTGTGGCGGTTCGCCCTGGACGGGCCCGCCTGGATCGGCTGGGTCAATGTGCTGGCCGGCTGGCTCGTGCCCTACACCTTGGGCGCGGCGTGGGCGCGGGGCGCTTTCGCCCGGCGCGCCCCGGCTGCCCTGATGCTGGTCGGCGCGGGCGCGGCCACGGTGGCCCTGGTGGTGTGGGGCGGGTACCCGGCGTCGATGGTGGGCGTTCCGGGGGCCGCCGTCTCGAACCTGAGCCCTCCGACGCTGGCCGCGGTCGCCTTCGGCCTGGCCCAGTGTGCGCTGGCACTGCTGGTCAGGGAGCCGCTGGCGCGGGTCATGCGGAGGCCGGCGGCCTGGGCCGCGGTGGCCCTGGTCAATCTGTCGGCGATGACCGTCTTCCTCTGGCACCAGAGCGCGATGATGTCCGTCACGGCTCTCGGGCTGCTCGGCGGGGTGGACCTGCCCGGACTGCACACCGTCGCGGACTCCCCCTGGTGGATGGCCGCCCGGCTGGCGTGGCTGCCGGTCTTCGGGCTCGCCCTGCTCCTGCTGTGGGCCGTCTTCCGCACCTTCGAACAGGGCGGTCGCAAGAGGCGCTCGTCGGGCCCCTCGCGCATCGTGCGCACCGGAGGAGTCGGAACCGCTCCGGTGGGGAGCACCGCCCGTGCCTAGGGTGAGTGTCGTGACAGAGCAGATCGACTCCGTGGGCGAACGCCCTTCAAGGGTCCGCGCCATGCTGTTGACCTTGCCCGAGGAGTTGCTCAGCGCCCGCCGGGATCCGTTGCCGAGACTGGGCCGGCCCCGCTGGCTGGCCCGGCTGCCGCACCTGTTGATCGGCTACGTGGCCTACCTGCTCAGCTCGATCGTGGTCGCCCAGGTCAGCGGGGCGTACCAGATCCACGACAAGACCGCTCCGTTGCTGGGCGCGCTGACGGGCGTCTCCATCCTGGTGACGATGTGGTGGCCGATGGTGGGCTGGTGGTTGGCGCTGGGTGCGGCGGTGGGCATCGCCGTCGTCGTCCACCCGAGCGTGCCGGTGGGGCAGCCCTGGCCGTGGATCCCCATCGGGGTGTTCGCCATGGCCCCGGTGGTGCTGCTGGTGGCGCTGCGCGTGCCGCCCCGGGTGACCGCGGCCGTCGTCGGCACCACCCTCGCCCTCAACGTGGCCGCCGAGGTGGGCTTCCGTCCGCCGTTGGCCCAGTCCTCCATCGTCGAGTCGGTGCTGGTCCTCGGCTTCGCCGGGGTCATGGGGTCCGTAGTGCGGGCGCTGCGCCTGGCCCGCGGCCGCCTGGTGGAGCAGGAGACGCTCACCGAGGCGGAGCGCGCGCAGCGGACGCTGCTGGAGGAGCGCAGCCGGATCGCCCGCGAGCTGCACGACGTCGTCGCGCACCACATGTCGGTCATCTCCATCCAGGCGCAGGTCGCCGTGCACCTCGCGGAGAATCCGTCCGAGGAGTTGAAGGAGAACCTGGCGGGCATCCGCGGCAATGCGCTGGAAGCCCTCACCGAGCTGCGCCGGGTGCTGGGCGTGCTGCGCTCGGAGCATCCGGACGACCCGGCGAACCCGCACCACCCGCAGCCCACCCTGGTCGAACTTGACGCACTCGTCGCCAATGTTCGGGCCACCGGGATGGAGATCACCACGGAGATCGCGGGCGAGCGGCGGGCGCTGTCGCCCGGGCTCGAACTGACCGCGTACCGGCTGGTGCAGGAGGCCCTGAGCAACTGCCTGCGGCACGCGCCCGGTTCCCGGGTGGAGGTCGGCCTGGCCTACGGGCCGCGCAGTCTGCACCTGTGCGTCGCCAACTCCGCGCCGACCCGGCCGGCCCCGCCCTCCCCGGGTGCGGGGCACGGATTGCTGGGCATGCGGGAGCGGACCGGCATGCTCGGTGGTGAACTGACCGCCGGACCACGGCCCGGCGGCGGGTACGAGGTGAGCGTGACGCTCCCGCTGGACCCACCGCCGAACGCCTTCGCCAAGGAGAGCAGAGACCGATGACCACTCCGATCCGGGTCATGATCGCCGATGACCAGATGATGGTCAGGCAGGGCTTCGGCGTGCTGCTGGGCGCACAGCCCGACATAGAGGTGGTCGGCCAGGCGGTCGACGGCGCCGATGCCGTCGCCCAGGCCGCCGCACTCGATCCGGACGTGATCTTGATGGACATCCGGATGCCGGGCATGAGCGGGATCGAGGCCACGGCGGCGGTGACCGGGGCACCGGGGTCCACCGTCAAGGTGCTCGTGCTGACCACCTTCGACCTGGACGAGTACGTGTACGAGGCGCTGCGGGCCGGGGCCTCCGGGTTCATGCTCAAGGACGCCTCGGCGGACCAGCTGGCCGAGGCGGTGCGGGTGGTCGCGGCCGGGGAGGCGCTGCTCTCGCCGAACATCACGAAGCGGTTGATCACGGAGTTCTCCCGGCTGGGGGCGCCGCGGGCCCCAACGAAGCAGCGGATCGCGGAGCTGACCGAGCGGGAGACGGAGGTCCTGTCGCTGATCGCCCAGGGCCTGTCCAACGGTGAGATCGCGGCGCACCTGATCGTGGCCGAGCAGACCGTGAAGACGCATGTGAGCCGGATCCTGGTGAAGCTGGGGTTGCGGGACCGGACCCAGGCCGCCGTCTTCGCGTACGAGACGGGTCTGGTCCGTCCGGCGGGTTACTGACGGAGCCGGGTAGTACTTGAGGGGGAGCTTGATAAGTCCCCATCAGCGGCGACGCGGACCAGGGGGGCGGCGACCTACGGTTGGTATGTGACCGAGACGACCACCGGGGCAGCCCCCCGGACCCCTGAGATCCGGCTGGCGTCGGGCTTCATAGAGAGCCTGCGCCGGGACCTGTTCACCGATGCCCTCGCCTACCGGCCGCTCGCTCCACTGCGGGTGGACGGCCCGCTGATCCGCCGCCTCCCCTCACGGATCCGGCGTGAGGCCGCCTTCGCGCCGCATGCCCTGGTGACGCTGATCGCGTTCTTCGTGCTGTTCAACGCCGGGCGCGACGTGTCCTACGAGTCGCCCCTGCGCACGTTGGTGATCGGGCTGCTGGCCGCCGCTCCGGTCGTGATGACGCTGGTGCGACCGGTCGGGGCGTTCTGGGCGCAGATGGCGGTCACCGGGGTCCTGGCCGTGCTCCAGTCGGGCAGCGTGCTCTGGCCGTGGTCGCCGGGCTCCTTCTTCGCCCACATGACCGTGCTGACCGTCGTGGCGATCCGGACCGGCCCGCGGGTCGCGGCCTGGATGTGGACGGTGAGCACGGCGGTGGGGGTCGTGCTCAGCGTCCTGCTCGGTCGGGGCCACTCCATCGGCACCATGCCCATGGTCTTCGTCTCGGCCTTCGTCCTGCTGGCGGTCAGCGTCCGGCACATCTACAGGACGGCCGCGCAGGAGGTCACGGCGCAGCAGGAGGTCACGGCGGTCGAGCGGGACCGGCGGACCCTGCTGGAGGAGCGGACGACGATCGCCCGCGAGCTGCACGACGTGGTGGCGCACCACATGTCGGTGGTGGCGATCCAGGCCGAGGCCGCGCCGTACCGGGTGGAGAATCCGCCGCCGGAGCTGGAGGCGGCCTTCGCCACCATCCGGGAGAACGCGGTGGCGGCGCTCACCGAGCTGCGGCGGGTGCTGGGCGTGGTGCGGTCCGCGGACTACGAGGCGCCGGACGCCCCGCAGCCGACGCTGGCGGCGCTGGACGGCCTCCTGGGCAATGTGCGGGAGGCGGGGATGACCGTGGAGAAGACGGTGACGGGCTCGGTGCGCGAGCTGCCCCAGGGGGTGGAGCTGTCGGCGTACCGGATCGTCCAGGAGGCGCTGAGCAACACCCTGCGGCACGCTCCGGGTGCGACGGCCGGCGTCGAGGTGTCGTACGTCCTGGGCGGGCTGGGAGTGCGGATCGTCAATGGCCCGGCGATCGGGGACGTCAGGCCGTCGCCGGGCGCGGGGCACGGGATCACCGGGATGCGGGAGCGGGTGGCCATGTTGGAGGGGGAGATGACGGCCGGGCAGACACCGGGCGGCGGGTACGAGGTGGCCGTGTTCATACCGGTGCGCAACCGGCCCGCGGAGGAGTCGGCATGACGATCCGGGTGCTGATCGTCGACGATCAGATGATGGTCCGGGAGGGTTTCTCCGTCCTGTTGGGCGCGATGCCGGGCATCGAGGTGGTGGGGGAGGCGGTCGACGGCCGTCAGGCCCTGGAGCAGGTGGCAGCCCTGCGTCCGGACGTGGTGTTGATGGACATCCGGATGCCGGTGATGAACGGTCTGGAGGCGACGCGGCAGATCGTCGCGGCGGACGCGACCGCGAAGGTGCTGGTGCTGACGACCTTCGACCTCGACGAGTACGTGTACCAGGCGCTGCGGGCCGGGGCCTCGGGGTTCCTCCTCAAGGACGCGTCCGCCCGGCAACTGGCGGACGGGGTGCGGGTGGTCGCGTCCGGTGAGGCGCTGCTCGCGCCCTCGGTGACCAAGCGGTTGATCGTGGAGTTCGCCAAGCTCGCGCAGACGCCCCGGGTGGCGGATCCGGGGATGGTGGAGGAGCTGACGGAGCGGGAGACGGAGGTGCTGATCCTCATCGCCCAGGGGCTGTCCAATGCCGAGATAGCCGACCGGCTGGTGGTCGCCGAGTCCACGATCAAGACCCATGTCAGCCGGGTGCTGGTCAAGTTGGGGCTGCGGGACCGCACCCAGGCCGCCGTCTACGCCTACGAGACCCGCCTGGTCTCCCCCTCCTGACGGGGAGGCGCTGCCTAAGGTGAGGGGATGGACTTCGATCCGTGGGACACCGCCTTCGTCGCCGACCCCTACCCGGCCTACCGGACGTTGCGCGAGCGGGGCCGGGCGGTGTGGTGCGAGGCCACCGGGCAGTGGTTGATCCCGCACTACGCGGACGTGAGTGCGCTGCTGCGAGACCGGCGGTTGGGGCGGACGTACCTGCACCGGTTCGGCCACGAGGAGTTCGGGCGCAGCGCGCCACCGCCGGAGCACGAACCGTTCCACGTCCTCAATGACAACGGCCTGCTGGACCTGGAGGACCCCGCGCACGCGCGGGTGCGGCGGCTCGTCGCGAAGGCGTTCACCCCGCGCACGGTGGAGCGGCTCGCGCCCGCCGTGGAGCGGCTCGCCCGGGAGCTGACCGCCCGGTTCGTCGCCGCGGGCGGCGGGGACCTGCTCGGCGCGGTCGCCGAACCGCTGCCGGTGGCGGTGATCGCCGAGTTGCTCGGGATCCCGGAGGAGGACCGCGGGCCGCTGCGGCCGTGGTCGGCGGACATCTGCGGGATGTACGAGCTGAATCCCGGACCCGAGAGCGCCGCGCGGGCGGTCCGGGCGAGCCTGGAGTTCAGCGCGTACCTGCGCGACCTGATCTCCGAGCGCCGCAGGGCCCCCGGCCCGGACCTGATCTCCGCGCTGATCGCCGCGCACGACGACGAGGAGGGCGGTCGGCTCAGCGAACAGGAGATGATCTCCACCTGTGTCCTGCTGCTGAACGCCGGCCACGAGGCCACGGTCAACACCACCGCGAACGGCTGGTGGACCCTGCTGCGCCATCCGGACGCCCTCGCCCGACTGCGCGCCGACGTCGCCGCGGCCGGAAGCCCCGGAATCGGCCGTCCCGAAAAGTTGTCCACAGCTGTGGACGAACTCATGCGCTACGACACACCGCTCCAGATGTTCGAGCGCTGGGTGCTCGACGACATCCAGGTCGGCGACACCCTCATCCCGCGCGGCGCGGAGGTGGCGCTGCTCTTCGGCTCCGCCAACCGCGACCCGGCGCGCTTCGCGCGCCCCGACGAGCTGGACCTGGGGCGGACCGACAATCCGCACCTGACCTTCGGGGCCGGGATCCACTACTGCCTGGGCGCGCCGCTCGCCCGACTGGAGCTCGCCGCCTCCTTCGGGGCCCTGCTCGACCCCGCGGTCCCGCCCTTGCGGCTCGTGCGCGAGCCGCGGTGGCGGGACGGCTACGTGATCCGGGGGCTCCGGGAGCTGCTCGTCGCGTGCTGACGGGCGCGCCCGCTCCCGCGCGGCGGCCTACGCCCCGAAGGGGCCCTCGTCGACGAACCGGCGCAGTTGGCGGGCGAACGAGCGCGCCTCGTCCGGCGGCCACGAACCGAGCGTGGCCCCGATCCGGTCGGCCAGGCGCCGACGCATGGTCTCCACCGTGCGCTCCCCCTCCTCCGTCAGGGCCAGGAGCACGGCGCGCCGGTCGCAGGGGTCCGGCTCGCGCCGCACCAGGCCTGCGGCCTCGAGCCGGGAGGCCCGCCGGCTGACGCCGGAGCGGTCCAGGCCCACGGCGACCGCCAGGTCGGCGGCGCTGCGCGGGCCGGTCCGGGCCAGGCCGCTGAGCACCGGGTAGGTGACCTCGTCGACGGCTTCGCCGAGGTTGTCCGTCAGGGCTTGGTACAGGCCGGCCCGGAGGGTGCGTTTGAGCAGCTCCCCCAGGGCGTCGGCCACCGCTTGGCCCGTCTCGTGCTCCGGTTCGTTGTCCATGCCCAAAGAATAGCGTGCGTTGCGCACGCAGTCCGTGCTATGTTCCTCTTCATAAGCGTGCGCAGCGCACGCAATACTCGTCTTCGGACCTGCCCCGCGGAGGACACCATGAGCAGCATCGACACCAGCGCCCCCCAGAACACCGACATCGCCGCCGCCCTCGCCGACCTCCTCTTCGCCCCGGAGCTCGACCTCGGGATCGCCGTCGAGCGGCACTTCGCCCCCGACTACCGCCAGCGCACCGACGGCAGCTGGGCCGACCGCGCCGAATTCACCGCGCACATAGCCCACCTGCGCACGGTGCTCGCCGGAGGCAGCGTCGAGGTCCACGAGGAGCTGACGAACGGGTCCCTGTACGCCGACCGCCACACCGTCCGCGCCACCAAGAAGGACGGCTCCGCCGTCCACATGGAGGTCTACCTCTTCGCGGAGTTCGCCCCCGACGGCCGCTTCCGCCGCATCGAGGAGACCACCCTGATGCTGAGCGGCAGCGAGGCCGACCGGGACCTCGGCAGCGCCCGCTGAGCCCTGCCCGCCCCCACGGGGGGGAAAGGTCCCGGCGCCGCCGTCAGGCGATCACGTCGCGGCGGCGCAGCGCGGCCAGGCCCACCACCGTCAGCAGCGCCGCCACCGCGGTCAGCGTGAGCACCGGTATCCACTCGAAGGCCCCGGCCCCGGGCAGCCGGGGCAGGTGCGCGAAGGGCGAGAGCTCCAGGGCCGCCCGCGGGAGGTTCAGCGCCGGACCGACCCAGCCGAGGGCCAGCACCGCCCCGGCCACCGCCCAGGCGGCCGCCGCGAACCTCGGGAGCGCGCCGTACAGCAGCACCGCCAGCGCTCCGAGCACCCAGACCGCCGGCAGCTGCGCGAGGCAGGCCCCCACCGCGGCGCCCACGTCCTGCCCGTGCCCGAGGCCGAGCCCGAGCCCGCCCAGGGCCAGGACCAGCGCCGATCCCCCGAAGGCGATCACCAGGTGGCCGCCCGCCCAGGCGAGCCTGCCGACGGCGCCCGCGAGGAGCGGTTCGGCGCGCCGGCCGTTCTCCTCGCCGCCGAGCCGCAGCACCGACGAGACGACGTACAGCGCGGCCACCATTGCCAGCAGCGCGGCCATCGCCGCGAGGAAGGAGTCGGCCATCGCACCCTGACCGCCCATCCGCTCGATGATCGCGCGGGTCTTCTCGTTGTCCCCGACCAGTTGGGCCACCCCGTCCGTCATCGCACCGAAGCTCGCGCCGGCCACGAGGAAGGCGGCCCCCCACCCCAGCACGCTCCCCCGATGGAGCCGCCACGCCAACGCCCAGACCCCACCGAGCCGTCCGCGCGCGGGCCCCGGCCGGGCCGCGAGGAAGCTCATCCCCAGGTCCCGGCGCCCGGCCAGCACGTACGCGAGGACCATCAGCACCGCACAGGCCGGGGCGAACAGGCCCAGGACCCACCAGCGTTCGTGGGCGAAGGGCCGTATGTTCTCCAACCAGCCCAGTGGCGAGGCCCAGGTCAGCGCCGACCCCCCGGACTCCCGGCCCGCGTCGCCGGCCGCGCGCAGCAGGAAGGCCGCGCCGAGCAGCGCGCCCGCGAGCCCCTTGGCCGACCGCGCGCCCTCGGTGAGCTGCGCGGTGATCGCCGCGAGCACCGCGAAGAGCGACCCGGTCGCGGCGAGCCCGAGCCCCAGCGCCAGCGCACCGCCCGCGCCCCGGCCCGACAGCCCGACCGTCACCAGCACCGCGACGAGCGCGTTGGCGACGAGGGCCGCCAGCAGCGCGGCGGTCAGCGGGGCCCGGCGCCCCACCATGGCGGCGCAGAGCATGTCCTGACGGCCGCTCTCCTCCTCCTCGCGGGTGTGCCGGACCACGATGACCAGGCTCATCACGGCCGCGCACAGCCCGGCGAAGACCCCGCCCTTCCAGGCGCTGAGCGCGCCGATCGAATCGCCGAAGACCGGCCCGTACAGGGCGCGCAGCGACCCGTTCGCGCGGGTGGTGACGAGCAGCCCGGCCCGCTCGGCGGCCGTCGCGTACGTCGCCTCCAGCGAGGCGGGCATGCTGAGGACCAGCAGGGAGACGACCCCGATCCACACCGGCATCAGCACGCGGTCGCGGCGCAGGGCCAGGCGCAGCAGGCTCCCGGTGCCGGCGAGTTGGCTCCTCATCGCGCCCCTCCGACCACCGCGCCGACGCCCGCGGCGCCCCCGGCACCCCCGGCGCCCGGTTCCGCGTAGTGGCGCAGGAACAGCTCCTCCAGCGTCGGCGGCGAGGCGGTCAGCGAGCGGACCCCCGACGCGGCGAGGGCGCGCACCACCGCGTCCAGCTCGTCCGTGTCCACCTGGAGCCGGACCTTCCGCCCCGGCCCCGCCCCCTCACCCGCCCCCTCACCCGGCCCCTCGGCCTCGTACACCTCGACCTCGTGCACGCCGGGCAGCCGCGCGAGTCCGCTCGGGGCCGTGGCCAGTTCGGCGGTGATCGAGGTGCGGGTGAGGTGGCGCAGCTCGGTGAGGGTGCCGCTCTCCACCGTGCGCCCCTTGCGGATGATGCTGACCCGGTCGCAGAGGGTCTCGACCTCACTGAGGATGTGCGAGCTGAGCAGGACCGTGCGCCCGGCGGCGCGCGCGTCGGCGACACAGCCCTGGAAGAGCTCCTCCATCAGCGGGTCCAGGCCGGACGTGGGCTCGTCGAGGATCAACAGGTCGACGTCGGCGGCGAAGGCGGCGACGAGCGCGACCTTCTGCCGGTTGCCCTTGGAGTACGTACGCCCCTTCTTGGTCGGGTCGAGCTCGAACCGGTCGAGCAGCTCGGCCCGGCGGGCCTCGTCGAGGCCGCCGCGCAGCCGCCCGTAGAGGTCTATGACCTCGCCGCCGGAGAGGTTGCGCCACAGGGTCACGTCGCCGGGCACGTAGGCGACGCGGCGGTGGAGGGCGACCGCGTCGGCCCAGGGATCGCCCCCGAGCAGCTCGGCCGAGCCCGAGTCCGCGCGCAGCAGACCCAGCAGGACCCGGATCGCGGTGGACTTCCCGGCGCCGTTGGGCCCGAGGAAGCCATGGACCTCACCGGCCTCGACCGCGAGGTCGAGACCGTCCAGTGCGCGGGTGCGGCCGAAGGACTTGTGGAGTCCGGCGACGCTGATGGCCTTCGTCATGTTTCGAACGTACGCTACTTTCACAAATTTGTGAAGATTGGAAATCGCGTAAAGTCGGGAGCGTGGCGGACATGGAAACGAAGACGGACAAGACGGACACGGGCACGAACGCGGACACGGACACGGGCGCGGACACGGGCGCGCGCGACGAGGAAGCGGTCTCCCGCTTCGTGGAGCGCTTCGCCTCCCAGCTGACCGAGGCGGGCATGCAGCGCATGGCCTCGCGGGTCTTCGCCGCGCTGCTGGCCAGCGACGGCGGCGCGATGACCTCGGCCGAGCTGAGCCTGGCCCTGCAGATCAGCCCGGCGGCGGTATCGGGCGCGGTGGGCTACCTCACCCAGGTCAACATGGTCAGCCGGGAGCGCGAGCCGGGCTCCCGGCGCGACCGCTACGTCCTGCACAACGAGCTCTGGTACGAGACCTTCACCCGCCGCGACCAGGTCCTGACCCTTTGGGAGCGGACCCTGCGCGAGGGCGCGGCCGGCCTCGGCCCGGACACCCCCGCCGGGACCCGCATCGCCGAGACGGCGGCCTTCTTCGAGTTCCTCCAGGGCGAGATGCTGGCCATGATGGACCGGTGGCGCGTGCACCGCGCCACGCTCGACCTCTAGACACCCCCTGGAACCCCTGGACCCCCTGGACCCCCGGAGGACGGCGCGCCATGGCCTCGATGCCGCAGAAGATCACCACGTTCCTGATGTTCGAGGGCCGGGCGGAGGAGGCCATGACCTTCTACACCTCGCTGTTCGAGGACTCCGAGGTCGTCGACATCCAGCGCTACGGCGCCGACGGCCCGGGCGAGGAGGGCTCGGTGCTCCGCGCCACCTTCGCGCTCGCCGGGCAGCGCTTCACCTGCATCGACAGCCACGTGAAGCACGCCTTCGGCTTCACCCCGGCGGTGTCGCTCTTCGTCGAGTGCGCCGACGGGCCCGAGCTGGAGCGCCTCTACGGGGCCCTGGCCGAGGAGGGCAAGGAGCTGATGCCCCTGGGCTCGTACGGGTTCAGCGCCCGCTTCGGCTGGGTGAACGACCGCTTCGGCGTCTCCTGGCAGCTGAACCTCCAGGAGGCGTAGCCGGGCGGACCCGCCCGCGCCCCAGCCGCCGCGCCCCCGGCGTCCACACCAGACAGCGCGCCCCCGGCTCCGGGTCCCCCGCGCACCACAGCACCCCGGCCCCCGCCCCCGCCTCCCCCGCCGACCCCGGCGGCCAGGACCGCGCCGGGACGACGCGGCGGCCGAGCGCACCCAGCGCCACCACCATCCGTCCCTCCCCAAGGAGCAGCACCGGGGGCCGCAGCCCGCGTCGGCGCACCGTGATCCGGTACGGCCTCCAGTGGGCCGGGGTCGCCAGTGCGCTCCCGGCCGCCCGGGCGACGTACAACTCGCGCACCCCGAGCACCACGGGGCTCAGCAGCACCGCCAGCAGCAGCGCCGCCACGGGGCGCGGCCGGACGAGCGCGCACCCGACCACCGCGGGCCACCAGAACACCGGCAGCAGGCACAGCAGCAGCGCGTCCCGGCGCCACTCGGCCACGGCCTCGCGCAGCGCCGCTCCGTCCGGCGCCGGGCCGTCACCCACCGTCACCTCCGCCGCCACTTCCGCCACGCCCGCCACCGCCCCTTCGGCTCCGGCCCGGCCGCCCTCACCGGGGCAGCGTGAGCCCCCAGGCCGCCGGTCGCAGGGTCCACGTGCGGCGGCGCACCGGACCGGTGTCGGCGTGGTCGGCGCGGTAGCGGAAGTCCGCCCCCGAAACCGTGACGGACAGTCCCCGCCCGATCACCGCGGGCCCGGCGTCCACCATCCGGACAACGACTTCGACCAATCCGTCGCGCGCGGCCACGGTCACGTCCGCGACCGCCTGGTCCACGTCGCTGACCAGCACTCCGTCCGCCTCCACGCGCAGCCGCAGCCGCTGGGCGGGGGCCGCCCCGCGCCCCACGGGCGGCCGCACCAGGGTCCGCACCAGCGACCGGCACGCGCTCCACAGCGACGGCGCTCCGGGCCGCCCGGGCGCCCCCGGCGCGGCGGCCCGCGCCACCGCGAGCCCGGCCACGGCACCCGCGGCGGAAGCGGAACCGGGCGGTCCCGCGCGCCCCGCCGCACCGACGGGCGCGGCGCCCGCCCCGGCGATCCGCAGACCCCCCAGCACCACCCCGTCGCTGTCGTCAACCAGCAGGTCACGGGTGCGCACGACCCCGTCGAGCACGGCCCGCGCCCCGGCCACCGCACCCACCGGCACGCCGAGGGAGCGCGCCAGCGACAGCGACGGGGCGGCGCCCACGGGCACCAGCGCGAGCGAGGCGTCGGCCAGCTCGCGGCGCCGGTGCAACAGCCCCACGGCGCGCACCAGCGCCTGGTCGTCACCCACGATCACCGGCTGCCGATGACCCCGGCGGGCAAGGGCCCGCGCGAACTCCTCAAGGCTCTCGGGGAGGCAGATCTTCGCCGCCGCCCCCGCCGACAAGACATCCTTCGCGATCCGCACGGACTCGCCGTCGAGGCGGCGGGCGACCGGGTCGACGAGCACGAGCAGGCCGCCTACCGGCGCGCCCGCATGGCTCATGGTGGGCTCTGGAGCCGACACCTCGGTCCTTCCTCGGGTAGCATCTTTGTGCAAGAGGCCCTTGCGCTATTGCGCCAGGGCCTTCGTCTATTCCGGGGTACCGGTCCGACGGCTCAGCCTGCGGTGTACATCGTCGTACGCCCCCTGACCTTGGACATGCCCCATCCGGAAGAGGTGTACGCCTGTGCCCGCTCTTGTGCTGCTCGGAGCTCAGTGGGGTGACGAGGGCAAGGGAAAGGCCACCGACCTGCTCGGTGGATCCGTTGACTATGTAGTGCGTTACCAGGGTGGCAACAACGCCGGCCACACGGTCGTCGTGGGCGACCAGAAGTATGCACTGCACCTTCTCCCTTCCGGCATCCTCTCCCCCGGATGCACCCCGGTCATCGGCAACGGTGTCGTCGTCGACCCGGCCGTCCTGCTCTCCGAGCTGCGCGGCCTGAACGAGCGCGGCATCGACACCTCCAAGCTGCTCCTGAGCGGCAACGCGCACCTCATCACGCCGTACAACGTCACCCTCGACAAGGTCGGCGAGCGCTTCCTCGGCAAGCGGAAGATCGGCACGACGGGCCGTGGCATCGGCCCGACGTACGCGGACAAGATCAACCGCGTCGGCATCCGCGTCCAGGACCTCTACGACGAGTCGATCCTCACCCAGAAGGTCGAAGCGGCGCTGGAGGGCAAGAACCAGCTCCTGGCGAAGCTGTACAACCGTCGCGCGATCGACGCCGCCCAGATCGTCGAGGAGATGCTCGGGTACGCGGAGCTGATCAAGCCCTACGTCGCCGACACCACCCTCATCATCAACAACGCGCTCGACGAGGACAAGGTCGTGCTCTTCGAGGGCGGCCAGGGCACGCTGCTCGACGTCGACCACGGCACGTACCCCTTCGTCACCTCCTCGAACCCGACCGCGGGCGGCGCCTGCACGGGTGCGGGTGTCGGCCCGACGAAGATCTCGCGCGTCATCGGCATCCTGAAGGCGTACACGACCCGCGTCGGCGCCGGCCCGTTCCCGACCGAGCTGTTCGACGCGGACGGCGAGGCGCTGCGCCGCATCGGTGGCGAGCGCGGTGTCACCACCGGCCGTGACCGCCGCTGCGGCTGGTTCGACGCCCCGATCGCCCGTTACGCGACCCGCGTGAACGGTCTGACGGACTTCTTCCTCACCAAGCTCGACGTCCTGACCGGCTGGGAAGAGATCCCGGTCTGCGTGGCGTACGAGATCGACGGCAAGCGCGTCGAGGAGCTGCCCTACTCGCAGACCGACTTCCACCACGCGAAGCCGATCTACGAAAACTTCCCCGGCTGGTCCGAGGACATCACCAAGGCCAAGACCTTCGACGAGCTGCCGAAGAACGCCAAGGCGTACGTCAAGGCCCTGGAGGAGATGTCGGGCGCCCCGATCTCCGCGATCGGCGTCGGCCCCGGCCGCACCGAGACGATCGAGATCAACTCGTTCCTGTAGTCCCACCGGCGGCCCGCCCGGCCGCCACCAGGAACACCGCCCGAGGGGCGGACCGCCACGTGCGGTCCGCCCCTCGGGCGCGTGCGGGCACCACCGGCGCTCGGCGGTCAGAGAGCGACGATCCGGACCCTGTCGCCGCAGAGCTTCGCCATGTCGTCGGCGTCCGAGGTCAGCAGGATCACGGGGCCGGGTTGCCGCAGGGCCACCTCCGCGACCGTCGCGTCGATCGCGTACTTGTGGCCGTGCAGCCCGGTCGCTTTCAGCAGCAGCGCGGCGGCCTTGGCCGACGCCTCGGTGACGGGCTCGACCTTCAATGTCGACAGCACCCAGTTCAGCTTGGCCTGGTTCGTCCGCGCGTGACTCACCTCGACGATGGTGTTGGCACAGACGACGAGATCGGTCTTCATCGACTGCAACCGCCGGAAGAGCGGGACGTCCTTCGGCTTCTCGGTGATGAGTGCGGACAAGCCCTCCGAGTCGAGCACAGCGCTCACGACCACCTGCTTCATGCCGCAGCCGCCGGTTCTTCGCTCCTTTCGGAGCCGAAGAGTCTTGCGTCCGCCTCGGCCAGCTCGGCTTCGGTGATCGCCCCGTGCTCCTCTTCGTACCGGTCCAGGTACTGGCCGAGCAGTTCGTTGCGGATCCGCCGGGCCACGGCCTCGGCCACATACCCGGAGATGTTGTCCGTGAGCCCCTTGAGGGCTTCCACCTGCTCGGTCGGCAGGGTGACGGTGATACGCATGGTTCCCGACATAATGCGAGCATACGGCGATATGCGCCGCACGGGGAGGGGAATGCGCGGGGATCACCCCACCGGGTGACCACCGGAACGTCCGATCTAGTGCCGTGGCCGTAAAGGTTTGCCGGGTCGCGGTGTCCGGTGCCCTGGGGTCTCCCCAGGCCCGCAGGGCCGAGGGGACGCATCGCAAGGCGGAGGACCGCGGCTCGTACTGGACGTACTTGCGTGGGCCAACAACGCAGGGGGCACCTCCCAGCGGTAGCTGGGGGAGAGGTGCCGTGCCGGGCGCCGTGACACGGTGAACCTTTCCGGTCACGGCACTAGCGGGCCGCCGGGCCGTCCAGGCGGTTGCGGTCGATGGTGAGGGTCTCGCCGCCCCAGGTCTCCTTGACGTTGCCCGCGAACTGGTGGATCCGGGCGTCCTTCGGCCACAGGTCGGCGGTCAGCGGGCCCTGGTCGGCGGTGGACTCCTGCTGGTCCCAGCGCGCGTACCAGAGGGCCTCCGGGAGCGGGGAGCGGCCCGCGCGGGCGGCTCCGGCCAGGTCGCGCACGCCGGAGCCGAGGCTGGAGTAGAAGCCGGCGCGGTAGCCGGAGCGGTGCAGTTCCCGGGTCCACCCGACCACCGCGTCCACGACGGCCCGGCCGCATTCGGCGGGCGCGTCCTTCACGGCGTACGACTCGATGTCCAGGTAGACGGGGCTGTCCTTGCCGATGCCCAGCGCGGTGAGCGCCCGCACCGCCTCCTGGGCCTGGGCGCGGCCCTGGTCGCCGGCGCGGGCCGGGGCGAAGCGCTCGGTCTTGTGCGGGTAGTCGTTGCAGGGCGCCTGCATCCCGACGTGCGCGGGGATCAGCCGCCACCCCATGGCCCGGACCTGGCGGACCCATTCGGCGGTCAGCTCCGGCTGCGCGCAGTGGCGTTGGCCGCCGCTGACGTAGATGCCGACGGCTCGGTAGGGGGAGGTCCCGTACCAGGCCCGCATGGCCTTCAAGGGGGGCGCGGCGCAGGCGTCGAAGCCGAGTCCGTGGATCACCTCGGTGGGGGGCGGGGCGGCCGCGGGGGTGGTCGCGCCGAGCAGGGCGAGGGAGGCGGCGCTCAGGCCGAGGTTTCGCAGAAGGGTGCGCACCGACCGGGACCCTGCCCGCCCGGTGCCGCCAAGTGGGGGACCCGCGCGGCGTGTCGGCGCACGCTCACCCCTTCCGGGGACGGGCGGCGCGCGACTTGACGCGGGCTCCGGCGGTGGACCGCCGGCCGTGCGCCGACGGTCCGTGGTGGGGGCGCTCTAGGGCGTGTTTCGAAAGTAGCGCCGGGCGCCCGAAGGGCGCGGCTCGCGGCGTCTGGTGCCGTGCATCGCAAGGCGGAGGATCGCCCGCCTACTGGACGTAATCGGGCGTTCCGACAACGCCGCGAGGCGCGGTACCAGGCGTCGCGAGCCAGGCGGGACTTTCGAAACACGCCCTAGAGGGGCTCGTTGAAGCCGCGCGACGCGTCGTAGACGTCCGTCTCGACGACGACCACGAACCAGCTCGTCGCGACGTACTCGATCATCACGTGCCCCTCCCGCACCATGCGCGTCACGGGGTCGTTCAGGTAGGCGAGGTAGGTGCCCTCGCCTTCGGGGTCGTCCAGGAGCCTTTCCGTGACCCGCTCGAACACCTCCCGGTCCGTGGCCGGCATGTAGTGGTCGACGAACCGCGCGACCTGTTCGGTGAGTTGCAGACGTCTCTTCATCGCTGCCGAGCGTAGGCAAGGAGCGCCGATCGCGCGCGCAATTTCCGGGCGCCGCGATGCCGTCGGGAGGGTGCTCACCGACCGGGCGCGAGAACCCCGTCGAGCATGCGGCGGGCGAGGGCGGCGAGTTCCGCGGGGTCGGGTGCGGGCCGGGTGCGGGCCGGCGCGCCGGCGAGGCGGTCGAAGAGCACGCCGTCGGTCCAGGCGACCAGCAGCTCGCCGGCCTCCTCGGGCCGGGCGGCGCCCAGCGACCCGACGACGGCCGCCGCCCGGGCGCGGGCGGCCAGGCCCGTGCGGTGCAGGGCGACGGCCAGCTCGGGCGTGCGCGCGGCTTCGAGGCTGAGCTCGTAGCGGGCGAGTTGGCGCTCCCGGCCCGCGGTCAGCCAGTGGTGCAGCAGCGCGCCGAGCGAGGCCGCGGCCTCGTCCCGCGAGGGCGGGCGGGGCCGCTCGGCGCCGTGGGCGGAGGCGCGGTCGGCGGCGTGGTCGGCGGCACGGTCGGTGGCGTGGTCGGTGGCGTGCTCGCTTGTGCCGTCGAGGCCGGTCCGCCCGAGCAGGTCGTCCAGCTCGGCCAGGTCGCGCTCCTCGATGCGCGCGTAGCAGGCGCCGATCAGTGCCGTGCGCGTGCGGAAGTAGTACGACGTGCTGCCCGCGGGCAGCCCCGCCGCGGTGTCGATCGCGCGGTGGGTGAGCCCCCGCAGGCCCGCCGCGGCCACGGTGGCGATCGCGGCGTCCGCGATGAGGGTGCGGCGGTCGGGGGCCGCCCGGTCGGGGGTGGGGATGGACATGGCCCCACTCTACAGTTGTAGAGTGACGGCTCTACAGCTGTAGAGGCTGTGTGGGCGAGGGGATGGGTGTGCCATGTCGCAACGTCACGCGGTGGTGGTCGGGGCCGGGATAGGCGGCCTCACCGCCGCCGTCGCACTGCACCGCCGGGGCTGGCGGGTCACCGTCTGCGAACGCGCCCCCGAACCCCCCGTCACGGGCGCGGGCATCGGCCTCGCACCCAACGCCCTGCGCGCGCTCGACGCCATCGGCGTCGACGCCGCCCGCGCCGCCGGTGACCACGTGCCCGCGACGATGGGGGCGCGCCGCTCCGACGGGCGGTGGCTCACCCGGACCGCCACCGCCGACATGGCGGCCCGCTACGGCGTGGCCCCCCTCGCCGTGCCGCGCACGGCCCTCACCACCGCGCTGGCCGCCGCCCTGCCGCCGCGGGCCCTGCGCTACGGGGCCGCCGTGACGGCCGTGGACGGGGGTACGGACGGGGACGGGGACGGGGGCCGCGCGATCGTCCGTACGGCGGGCGGCCCGGACCTTCGCGCGGATCTGGTCGTCGCCGCCGACGGCATCCACAGCCCGCTGCGCCGCGCGCACTTCCCCGCCCACCCCGGCCTGCGCTACCTCGGCGAGACCGCCTGGCGGACCATCGTGGACGCCCCCGAGCTGCGGGTGGCGGCCATGAGCGAGACCTGGGGGCGCGGCGAACGGTTCGGCCTGACCCCGCTCTCCGACGGCCGGCTGTACCTCTACGCCACCGCGCCCGCCCCGGCCGGCACCCGGTCGGCGGACCCCCGCGCCGAACTGCGGCGGCGCTTCGGCGCGTGGCACGACCCGATTCCGGCCCTGCTGGACCGCATCGACCGCCTCGACCCCGCCGACGTCCTCCAGAACGACCTCTACGACCTGGCCGCCCCGCTCCCGCGCCTGCACCACGGCCGGATCGCCTGGCTGGGCGACGCCGCCCACGCCATGGCCCCCAACCTCGGCCAGGGCGGCTGCCAGGCCATCGAGGACGCGGTGGTCCTCGCCCACCTGCTGCCCGCGAGTCGGGAAGCCTTCAGCCTGGACGACGACCACGACCACGCCGACGTCGACACCGACACCGACGGCACCGGCCGCGCCGACCCCGTTCCGGCCGCGCTCGCCGCGTACACCGCCGCCCGGCTGGCGCGCACCGACGCCGTGCGCGTGCGGGCCCGCCGGGTCGGCCGTCTGGGCACCCTGCGCAACCCGCTCGCGGCGGCCGTCCGCGACCTCGCGGTCCGCGCCGCCCCCGCCCGCCTGACGCTGCGCGGCATGGACGACCTCTTCGACGGCTTCCGCCTGCCCGGTTGACCGGGCGCGCTCACCAGGCCAGTTGGGCGATCTCCTCCGAGACCACCGCGCAGGCGTCCGCCGCCGGGTCGATCAGGGGGAAGTGGCCGACGCCGTCCAGGATCGTCAGGCCGACCGTCTCGCCCGCGTGCGCGGCGGCGTCCACGTACGCCTCCGCCACCTCGTGCGGGACCACGATGTCGTCGCGGCCCTGGACGACGGCCGTGGCGATGCCCGTCGGGAGGAGCGCGGCCGGGTCGGCGTGGGGGAGGCGGGCCGCGAAGTGCTCGGGTCCGCCCAGGAGCTGGGAGGAGGCGCCGCCGCAGACGCCGCGCGCCTCCGCCTCGGTGAAGTCGGCGATGGGGGCCAGCGCCACCACGCCGCGCAGCTGTGGCGGGGCGGGCAGCCGCCAGGGGGAGTCGGCGGGCAGGACGTGCCGGGCGGCGGCCCACAGGGCGAGGTGGCCGCCCGCCGAGTGGCCGGTGATCACCATGCGGCGCGGGTCGATGCCGGGGAGGGCGTTCGCCACCAGGGCGGGCAGGGCGTCGAGGGCGGCGGCGACGTCGTCGAACGTTTCCGGCCAGCGACCGGCGACCGGGCCGTCGGCGTTCTGGTGCGGGAGCGAACTGCCGCGCCGGTACTCGACGTTGGCCACGGCGAAACCCCGGCGGGCCAGGAAGTCCGCGAAGGGGGTGACGTGGTGGCGGTCGTAGGGGGCGCGCCAGGCTCCGCCGTGCAGGACGACGACGAGCGGGGCGGGGCCGGGGCCCGGGGCGCGCGGGGCGTAGAAGTCGATGACCTGGTCGGGGTGTTCGCCGTAGGCGGCGGTGGCGTCCGGGGCGACCGGCGGGTGGGAGAAGGCCGACTCGGCCTCGGCAGCGTCACGTTCCACTGCGGGGTCCGTCATCAGCTCAACCTCCGGTAACGCGTGGGACAGCGGGGACAGCAGAGCCGGCGGGTACATGTGTTCCGGGCAGAGCGGGACCGTATCAGGCCGGAACCTGCTGTTCCGTGCCACCCCGGGCGTACGGGGGCGCACGTGCGGGGGCGGGCGCGGCCGTAGCCCCGCCCGCCCCCTTGCCGTGACGTTTCGCCCCGACATCACCCGTATATGCGACCCGTGTGGCCCGGCACGTGCCTCGGTACGTCCCTCAGCGCTTCCCTCGGTACGTGCTTCAGTACGTCCCTCGGTACGCGCCTCGGTACGCACCGAGGCGCGTCCTCAGGACGCGCTCAGCACCTGACCCAGCGTCCGGGCCGCCAGCTCCGCGTCCGCGAAGCCGACGTACAACGGGGTGAAGCCGAACCGCAGGACGTCGGGGGCCCTGAAGTCGCCCACGACACCGCGCGCGATCAGCTCGGCCATGACGGCGGAGGCGTTCTCGGTGCGCAGCGACACCTGGCTGCCGCGCTCCGCGTGCGCGGCCGGCGTGACCGACTCGACGGCGCCCGGGGGCACGTACGCGGCCACGCACTCCAGGAAGAAGTCCGTCAGGGCCAGGGACTTGGCGCGGACGGCCTCGACCGTCACGCCCTCCCAGGCGTCCAGGGCCGCTTCGAGGGCCAGCATCGACAGGATGTCCGGGGTGCCCACCCGGCCGCGGACCGCGCCCTCGGCCGGGCTGTAGCCGGGGGTCATCGCGAAGGGCTCCGCGTGGCCGTTCCAGCCGGGCAGCGGCGAATCGAAGTCCCGCTGGTGGCGGGCGGCGATGTAGAGGTACGCCGGTGAACCCGGCCCGCCGTTCAGGTACTTGTAGGTGCAGCCGACGGCGAGGTCGACCGCGTTCTCGTCGAGCTCCACCGGCAGGGCGCCCGCGCTGTGGCACAGGTCCCAGACGGTGACCGCGCCCGCGGCGCGGGCCGCCGCGGTGAGGGCCGGCAGGTCGTGCAGTCGGCCGGTGCGGTAGTCGACGTGGTTGAGCAGGACCACGGCGGTGGACGGGCCGAAGGATTCCGCCGCCCGGTCGGGGTCGACGGGTATGACCCGCAGGCCGGTCATCCGGGCCGCGGAGGCCGCTATGTAGCCGTCGGTCGGGAAGGTGGCCGCGTCGACCAGCAGGTCGGTGCGGCCCTCGCCCGCCAGCCGGGCGGCGCCGACCAGCGCCTTGAAGAGGTTGACGCTGGTGGAGTCGCCCACCACGGTCTGGCCGGGGGCCGCGCCGATCAGGGGGGCGATGCGGTCGCCGATCCGCTCGGGGGCGGTCCACCAGGTGCCCTCGCTCCAGGAGCGGATGAGGTCCTGGCCCCACTGGCGGGTCACGACGTCCGCCGTGGTGGCGGGGACGCCCGCCGGGAGGGCGCCGAGGCTGTTGCCGTCCAGGTAGACGAGGCCGTCGGGGAGCGTGAAGCGGTCGCGGAGCTTGGCCAGGTCGTCCTCGGCGTCCAACCGGGCCGCGCGGGCCCGGAGGGCGTCCGGGTCGGCTGCGCCGGGCGTCTCGGGGCTCCGCCCCGAACCCCGCTCCTCAAACGCCGGAGGGGCTGTGATGGGGCCAGCCACGGGGGCCTCCTGGTGATCAGACATGGCTGCGCGCCGTCCAGAGCTCCGGGAAGACGTTCTTCGTGGCGCGCTTCTCCAGCCAGGTCACCCCGGCCGAGCCGCCCGTGCCCGTCTTCGCGCCCATCGCGCGGCGGGTCGCGACCAGGTGGTCGTTGCGCCAGCGCCAGACCAGCTCCGCGACGTCGGTGAGGACCTCGCCGAGGCGGTGCAGGTCGCCGTGGGCGTCCGGGTCGGCGTACAGCTCGGTCCAGACGGCCTCGACGAGCGGGGAGGGTTCGTAGCGCTGGGTCAGGTCGCGGGACAGGACCGAGGCGGGGATCCGCAGGCCGCGGCGGGAGAGCAGGCGCAGCACCTCGTCGTAGAGGCTGGGCTCGGCCAGCGCCTTCTCCAGCTCCGCGTGGACGCGCGGCGCGCCGCGGTGCGGGACCAGCATCGACGCGGACTTCTCGCCCAGGAGGAACTCCATGCGGCGGTACATCGCGGACTGGAAGCCGGAGCCCTCGCCGAGGGCGGCGCGGTAGGAGTTGAACTGGCCCGGGGTCAGCTGGGCGAGGGGGCGCCAGGAGGCGTTGAGGGCCTCCAGCTCGCGGAGGGATCGTTTCAGCGCGTCCATCGCGACGGGGATGTCGTCCTCGCGCAGCGCCCGGGCCGCGGTCTCCCACTCGTGGACGATGACCGTGAACCACAGCTCCATGACCTGGGTGGTGACCAGGAAGACCATCTCGCCCGGGTCGTCCGAGCGCGGGTGCTGGAGGTGGGTGAGGACGTCGGCCTGGACGTAGTCCTCGTAGGGGGTCGTGCCGGCGAAGTCGAGGTTCGGGGTTTCCGAACCGCCCACTCCGGAGGCATCAAGGTTTTCCGACATCGCTGTCTCCTCGATACGAACTTCCGGGTAGCGGTCCGCCCCTTCCTGCTGGGTAGTGGAGCTCCGGTCCCCTGTTCGCATCATAGGCCGGGGGCCCCTGGGGCCCGCCAGTGGAGAGTGACCACCTTCACACCCTCCCCCGGCGGCCCCGGGAGCGCCGGGGGCCTCAGTTCAGGGTGTCGGCCGCGGTCGCCGAGGAGTCCCGCAGGAAGGTCGAGCAGCGCTCGTACTCCGCGTCCTCGCCGATGGCCTGCGCGGCGCGCGCCAGGGCGTGCAGGGCGCGCAGGAAGCCGCGGTTCGGCTCGTGCTCCCACGGCACCGGGCCGTGGCCCTTCCAGCCGGCGCGGCGCAGCGAGTCCAGACCGCGGTGGTAGCCGGTGCGGGCGTAGGCGTACGACTCCACGGGGCGGCCGGCCTCGAAGGCGTCGTCCGCCAGGCGCGCCCAGGCGAGCGAGGAGGTCGGGTACTTCGCGGCCACCTCGGCCGGTTCGGTGCCCGCGGCGAGCGCCTCGCGCGGCTCGGGGTCGTCGGGCAGGTGGGTCGGGGCGGGGCCGCCGAGCAGGTTCTCGTGAATGGACATGCCCCCAGTCTGCGGTACTCCCGGGCCCGTGGTGGGGGGCCCACCACACCGGGCGCCAGGTGTGTGCCCGGCGCACCTCCCCGCACCGGGGTCCCTCACCGGACGGTGGGACACGAAGGTCGTCAGTCGACTTAACGGGGGAAGACAATGACCACGAGCACCATTCACAGGAGTAGTCACCTGGCCTCGCGTCCGCGCGGCGGCCGCACCGGGCCGGGACGCTCCGACGGCGGGCGCCGCGCGCACGAGGCCGCCGAGGACCTGTGCGGGGCGGTGTTCGGATCGCTGCGGCGCCGGGACCAGCGGGAGAAGGGCCTCCAGTACGTGCGGGGCCTGCTCGCGACGCCCGGCCGCAAGTCGATCCGCAACATCGCGCAGCAGATCGGCGGGCCCGCCGCCGAGCAGAGCCTGCACCACTTCATCGCCGGCTCCACCTGGGACTGGCAGCCGATCCGCACCGCCCTGTCGCAGTACCTGGAGCAGTCCTCGCCGCTGACGGCCTGGGTGGCCCAGCCGATGGCGATCCCCAAGGGCGGGGAGCACTCGGTGGGCGTGGGGCGCCAGTACGACCCGCACCGCGGGCAGATGTTCCGCGGGCAGCAGGCCTTCGGGATCTGGTTCACCTCGGCCGACGTCGTCACTCCCGTGGGGTGGCGGCTGTACCTGCCGGACGAGGAGGGCGCGGCCGCCGGGGCCGCCGAGTTCGAGGGCGGCGAGCGCTCCGGGGAGACGTACGAGGAGTGCGCGGTCACCGGGGTCCTGGACGCCGTGCGCGAGGTCGGGGTGCCGGCGCGGCCGGTGCTGCTCGACATCCAGAACATCGGCACGCGCTCCACGATGAACCGGTTCGCCGACGCGCGGCTGCCGGTGCTCGCCCGGATCAGCCCGGCCGCCCGGCTGCTCGTGACCGACCCGGCGCTGCCCGGGCACGGCGCGGGCACCCTGGCCGCCCGGGACGTGCTGCAGAACGTGCGGGCGCTGCGCACGGTGGTCGAGTGGGCCGACCCGCTGTACCCGGGGCAGCGGCGCACCTCGCTGGTGGCCGCGGTGCGCGTGATGATGCCGGACCCCTCCCCGGCCCGGCGGCGCCACCTGACCCTGCTCGGCGAGTGGACCGACGCGCGCAGCATGCCCTCGCAGCTGTGGGTGACGGACCTGGCGCGGCCGGTGCCGGTGACCCCGGCCGTGCTGCTGCGGATGACGAAGCAGGCGCGGCGGGTGTCGGCGAGTTCGGCGCACAGCGTGCAGGAGGTCGGGCTGCGGGACTTCGCGGGGCGTTCGCTCCAGGGCTGGCACCGGCACGTGACGATGGCGTCGGTGGCGCACGCGGCGCGCTGCCTGTCGGAAACCGGGATGCCGGTCGGTCGTGACCTTGTCTAGGGTCGCCCGGTAGATGGCCGCGGGCCGGGGGGCGGGCCCACAGGTCCGC